>CANHEC010000060.1 GCA_947459455.1 Chitinophagaceae bacterium | reverse complement strand
GCAATGCTTTCAAATGTAAGCTGCGGCTTGTTTGGCTGATGTTAAGTTTGCAGCAACCGACCGTAAATTAGCCGCGGCGCATTTGGGCAATAAGGCCGGTAGTGGAGATGCCCGGAATGAGTGGATTGATGACCACCCGGCCGCCATGAGCCAGTACTTCGGTGGCGCCGGCTATTTGCTCTACGGTGTAGTCGCCGCCCTTTACCATTACGTCGGGCAGTATGGCTTTTACCAGTTCCAGCGGGGTGTCTTCTTCAAAAAGAATGACAGCATCGACCATGACCAGTGAGGCCATCACCAGCGCCCGGGCCTGCTCATTGTTCAGGGGGCGTTCGGGGCCCTTCAGCCGCTTTACCGATGCATCGGCATTGATGGCCACCACCAGCCGCGATGCTTCGGCGGCAGCCTGGCTGAGCGAGAAAATGTGGCCTTCGTGCAGCAGGTCAAAAACTCCGTTGGTAAAGGCGATTGTCTGGCCCGTCACCCGCCAGGCAGCTACGGCCGCCTGCAGTTGGGGCAGGGTCATTATTTTATCGGGAATGGCTTGCGGCCTTCTCATGCGTGGTGCGGTTTTCGGGCATTTACAATGGGCATAACGATGAGGGCAAAAAGACCACTCAGCAGCGTGATGGCCGTTTGTGAAGCCCAGATAATCCAGCCGAACGCAAGTCCCATCACATTGGGGATGCCAAAGCGCAGCAAGGTTTTTTCGACAGCAAACTGATAAGCTCCAATACCACCCTGCGTAGCTATCATACCCAGGCTACCGAATATGAGTACACTCACGGAAGCCTGAAAGCCGAGATGTGCCACCGGCGGAAAGGCCATAAAGCCAATCCAAATACCCACCAGGTACATGCTCCAAATGAAGATCGTATGGAAGATAAACAGCGGCAGATTGTCGATTTGGCGCAGGGTTTTGATGCCATCCCAAATGCCGGCGCCTACTTTTTTTATTTTCACGATCAAGCCACGATCATGGTAGCGACGGAACAACCAGCGGACGCCAACGATCAGCAGCACTATGGCCAGCAATATGAAGAGCAGCCGCACGTACGAAAAATCACCACTCTTGCCTTTCACCAAGCCGGCAAAAGTGTCGATGGCATAAGAACCAATCCGGTCGAACTGAATAATAACCATCAGGATGGCCACGATGGTCATGCTCACCATGTCTACGGCCCGCTCGGCCAATATGGTGCCGACCAGTTTGTCGGGCGCTACTTTTTCATACTTAGCCAGTACAGTGCACTTCATAACCTCGCCGAGGCGAGGTACCAGCATATTGAAAAAATAGCCCAGCAGTACGGCAAAATAAGTATTGAGCCGGGTAGGGGTATAGCCCAGCGGCTTCATCAGCTGTAGCCAGCGCAGGGCCCGGCTGTAGTGGCTGGCCAGCAGCGCCAGCACTACTGGTATAATGTATTCGAACCGGGCTAGTTTCCACGACGATTTCAACTGATCGAGTTGTTCGTCGGTCAGGTCTTTGCCGCTATACCAAATAAGGCCAATACCCAGCCCCAAAAAGAATACATACTGAAATACCTCTTTCAGTTTCAGCTTTTGCATAGCAGCTAAATTAATGGCCGGCTGCCAAACCGCCACTGCAGAATAATGCCACTGCCTGTTAAGAAACCAGAAACTCAGGCAGGTAGCCTGTTGCCCTCTACCGGAAACACCACGCTGGGCTGAAACTGGCGGGCCTGCTCAATAGGTAGCTGGCCATAGCTCATAATAATTACCACATCGCCGGGCTGTACCAGCCGGGCCGCCGCGCCATTCATGGCTATAATGCCGGTACCCCGTTGGCCCTTGATGACGTAGGTTTCCAGCCGGTTGCCATTGTTTACGTTCACTACCGTGATCTTTTCATTGGGTAGCAGGTTGGCGGCATCCATCAGGTCTTCATCAATGGTGCAGCTGCCTACATAGTGCAGGTTGGCTTCGGTAATAACGGCGCGGTGAATTTTTGATTTCAGTACCTCGATGAGCATGCCAAAAAAGAATAGGGGGCAAAGAAACAGACAAAATAGTTGAGGCAGTGTTAAGCCGGCTGTTGGCCAAGTGGCAGGTTGTCTATCAGGCGTACCCCCTCCAAAAAGGCGGCTGCCAATACCACTGCCGGCTCATTGGCATCGGCTTGTAGCAGCGGCTCCAGTGTATGGGCGTGGCTGATGCTGATATAATCTACCGAATCGAACCCGGCGGCCAGCAGTTGCCGACTGGCCTCGGCTTCCAGCACGGCCGGGGGCTGATGCGGCCACTGGCTATCGAACCACCGCAAAGTGCGGTAAATGCTGGCAGCTTGCCGGCGGCCATCGGCACTCAGCCGGCGGTTGCGGCTGCTCATGGCCAGGCCATCGGCCTCTCGCATGGTGGGCACTATGTGCAGTTGGGTAGGCAGGGTGGTGTGCTGCAGCAGTTGGCGTATCACCATACACTGCTGGTAGTCTTTGGCGCCCAGCAGCAGTTGGCCGGGCTGCACAGCCTCCAGCAGGCGGTGTACCACCTGGCATACCCCCTGAAAATGGCCCGGGCGGTGCACGCCTTCCAGCAATTCCTCCAGCCGACCCAGCGGGTAGGCCGGCAGGTGCTGCGTACCCTGCGGGTACAGCGTAGCTACTTCGGGCAAAAAAAGCAGGTGGGTGCCGGCGGCCTCCAGCATATCTATGTCCTGCTCCAGGCTTTTGGGATAGCGGGCAAAATCGGCCGGATCGTTGAACTGGGTAGGATTGACAAAAATGCTGACCACCACCGTGGGAGACAACTGGCGGGAGGCCGCCACCAGGCTGATATGGCCGTGGTGCAGGGCGCCCATGGTGGGTACAAATGCCACCGAGGGGTGGTGGGCCGGCGCCCCCGAAAGGGCCTTCCGCAGGGCCTGTAAGCTGTGTACAATGGTCATGAAAAATGGATGGCCGGCGGGGCCCTAAACCCGGCAAGTCGGTGGCGAAGGACTATTTTCTTACCTTTGCCCACCTTTTGCAAGGAAAAACAAGTGGTTGAATGAGCACAAAGAAAAGAATTTTGTTTATCGCCAATGAAATGTCGCCCTATCTGGAGCTGACAGAATTTGCGGAAACAATCAACAGGCTGGCCATCCTTTCTAATAATAATAATCTCGAAGTACGATGCATCATGCCCCGCTTCGGGACCATTAATGAAAGACGGCACCGCCTGCATGAGGTGGTGAGGCTGAGTGGGATCAACGTGTCGGTAGATGATGACGATTTTCCGCTGCAAATCAAGGTAGCCAGCCTGCCCAATGCCCGCCTGCAGGTGTACTTTCTGGACAATGAAGACCTGTTCAAACGCAAGTTCGTATTCCACGACGAGGAAGAAAAGTGGTTTGAAGACAACCACTTGCGGACAGTTTTCTTTTGCAAAGGCGCCCTCGAAACTGTAAAAAAGTTCGGCTGGCCGCCCGATATCATTCACTGCAGCGGCTGGATGACCGGTCTTATTCCCTTATACCTGAAAACGGTGTACAAGCGGGAGCCGGTTTTTGCGCACAGCAAGGTCATTTACACCCTTGGCTCCGTCACCTTTGGCGAAAACCTGGGCCCTGATTTTAGTCGGGCTGCCCGCATTTCCGATCTGCTGAAAGACAAGGAACTGAGCGTGTTTGCTGATGGCAACAACCTGGCGATGATGCGGGGCGGTGCCACCCATGCCGATGCGATTACTTTTGGCGAAGCCGATGACCAAATTGACCCGTCGCTGGTGAAAGATTTTGGAAAGGTGCGAGGCAAGAAGGTGCTCAAATACGTAGCATCAGACGGTGATTTAACAGAGTATTTGAACCTCTATAACGACCTTGCCGACAACTGATTTATTAGCCTTTTGCAATTAAACAACTGACCTGGTGAACAGACTGAATAAGGCTGTCCTGCTCTTGCTGGCATTGGCCACTTCGATAGCCGCTTGTACCAAAATTGAAACCACCAGCCTCGGTTCGGACCTCGTTCCGGTCGTTGATAATATCAACACCTTTGAAACGATTTTAGAGGTAAATGCCAGCAATCTGATTCCGGGCGACTCGACTCGCATATTTGCCGGCGATGCGCACCCCGTTGGCGCCATTGCCAATGATCCGCTGTTTGGCACTAGTCGGGCTACCCTGTTTTTCGAAGCCAAACCAAATGCGTTTCCATACGCCATCCCCAGAGCCGATTCGGCACTGGTGCTGGATTCTGCCGTTATGGTGCTGGATTACATTGGCACATATGGCGATAGCCTGAGCACCGTGAACTTTCGCTTGTTCGAATCGGCCCAGGCTGTAAACCGCGACACCGCTGCATTGCCGTACTATACGTTCAATCCGCCACTCACGCCGGGCTCGTTTTTGGGGCAGAAAAGCATGCGGGCAAATCAGTACCGCGACACCGTGCAGATTAGGCGAAAGGACTCGGTGTATCGCAAGGTGACGAACCAATTGCGGATCCCTATTGATCAAAACTTTGCACTCCGGCTTTTCCGTAGCGATAGTGCTGCTGGCGGCGCCTTCCGCAGCGATAGTTTGTTCAAAGCCAATTTCAACGGATTTGCTGTACAGGCAGATGCCCCGGCACAAGCACTGCACTACTTTTTGCTTGCCGGCAACAACACGGGCATTGAGCTGTATTACCGGGCCTACAACAATAAGCTTACTAAGAAAGAAGATACCCTGGAAACCACCCTGCGATTCACTGGTACCAGTGGCCACGCGGTTAAGTTTGAGCGGAACCGCAATGGCAGCGAAGTGGCCAACTCGCTGACAGGCGATCCTGTGAAAGGTGCAGAAAGGCTGTACATCCAAACGGCACCGGGCACCGTGGCACTCGTCAAAATACCGGGCATCGATACACTTACCAACCGTATCATCCACCGGGCCGAGTTGCGTGCTACCGAAGCCGAGCCAAACAATGGCGCCTTCAGCCAGCTGACGCCGCCGCCCGTGCTTTATATGGATGTAGCCGACACCAACAACACCTACCGCGGTATCCCATACGATCTTACGCCGTTTTCAAACTACTTCTGCTTCCCCGGTTTGCCCATTGAGTACGCCTATTTTGGGGGCAACACCCGCTATGAGATTGTGAATGGTCAGCGCCTGGCAGTATACCGTTTCAATATTTCAAGGCACCTGCAGGCCATTGTTACCCGCAAAGAAAAACGGGTTGACTTCCGCATTTCCGCACCGTACTATATGCAGTACAACAACTGTGTGAACACCTCGCCGCTGGTGCCCTCCAATTTCTTTTTGCTGCGCAATGCCAATAACAGTATTGCCAATCTGCCCGGCAATGGCCGTATCAGGCTGGCCGGCAGTAATCATCCCGACCCAAGAAAGAAGATGGTGCTGCGTATTATCTGGTCGAAAATTTAACCCTTTGGCCGCTTATATTTGCGACCAATCAAAAAACCCTCTATGCCATACCTCTTCACTTCCGAAAGCGTTAGCGAAGGTCATCCTGACAAAGTAGCTGACCAGATCTCAGACGCACTGATTGACAATTTTCTGGCCTTTGATGCCCAGAGCAAAGTAGCCTGCGAAACACTGGTAACTACCGGCCAGGTAGTGCTGGCAGGCGAAGTAAAAAGCAAAGCCTACCTCGACGTACAGGAAATAGCTCGTGGTGTGATTCGCCGCATTGGCTACACCAAAAGCGAATACATGTTCGAAGCCAATAGCTGTGGTATCCTCAGCGCTATTCACGAGCAAAGCCCCGACATTAACCAGGGCGTAGATCGGAAGAAGAAGGAAGACCAGGGCGCTGGCGACCAGGGCATGATGTTTGGCTATGCTACTGCTGAAACCGACGATTACATGCCGCTGGCACTTGACCTTGCCCATAAGCTGCTGCAAGAACTGGCTGCATTGCGCCGCGAAAACAAGCAAATAAAGTACCTGCGCCCTGACGCTAAGAGCCAGGTAACGCTGGAGTACGACGACAATAACAAGCCTGTGCGCATCGATGCCATCGTTATTTCTACTCAGCACGATGATTTTGATAGCGAAGCCAAGATGCTGGACAAGATCAAAAAGGACATGATCAGCATCCTGATTCCCCGCGTAAAGGCTAAGTATAAGAAATACGCCCACCTGTTCAACGATAAGATCAAGTACCACATCAACCCCACCGGCAAGTTTGTAATCGGTGGTCCGCATGGTGATACCGGCCTTACCGGTCGCAAGATCATTGTAGACACTTATGGTGGCAAGGGTGCCCACGGTGGTGGTGCCTTCAGCGGCAAAGATCCCAGCAAGGTGGACCGCAGTGCTGCCTACGCTACCCGCCACATTGCTAAAAACTTGGTAGCCGCCGGTGTGTGCAGCGAGGTGCTGGTGCAGGTATCTTACGCCATTGGCGTGGCCAAGCCTACCTCTATCTATGTAAACACTTATGGTACTGCCAAGGTGAACCTGAGCGATGGCGAAATTGCCAGGATCGTAGAGGGCATCTTCGATATGCGTCCTTACTTCATTGAGCAGCGCCTGAAACTGCGCAGCCCCATCTACAGCGAAACTGCCGCCTATGGCCACATGGGCCGCAAGCCGGAGGTGGTTGAGAAGACTTTCAAATCGCCCGAAGGCAAGCTGGTGAAGAAGAAGGTAGAACTGTTTACCTGGGAAAAGCTGGACTACGTACCCAAGGTGAAAAAGGCTTTCAAGCTGAAATAATCCGCTTGTTGAAATAGCGAAGGCTCCGTTGCACCCCGCAGCGGAGCCTTTTGTTTTGGCTGGTGCTGCTATCCGCACCTACCTTTCATGCATGAAGCATTTCAACGGCCGGTTTTTGCTGGCGGGCCTGGCTGCTGCCGCCACCATGTGGCTGATGGTGTGGCACGGGGCCTGGTTGCAAACGGCCAGCACGCCACTCGGTATTCTCGACCTGGAACTGGCTCGTACTACCAGCCGGCTGGAGGAGATCAACCAGGCTTGGTACAGTCGCAGTCACCATGCTACCTGGAACATCATTTGGGATTTCTTTTTTTTAATGGCCTACAGCAGTTTCTTTTACCACGGCCTGCACATGGCGTGGAAACACTGGCAGCTGCTCTCCAGGTGGGGGCTACGCTGGGGCTGGGTAGCCTTGCTTGCTTTCCTGCCCGGCATCATCGATGCTTTTGAAAACATCATTATGCTATGGTGGCTGGGGGGGCACCCCGAAGTTTTTTCGCCGGGCGTACTCTATTGGCTGGTATGGGCGAAATTTGCCATGGCAGCTGCATGGCTGCTGATATCGCTGCCCTTTTGGTTGCTCAATCTGGGGCGGCTCATCAAACGACGCTGATTACACATGTTCATTAAGAAAAAGCATATCATAGCCGGACGCCATCCGGTGATCGAAGCCCTGCAGCAGCCCAATACCGTAGATAAGGTACTGCTGTTTAAAAATGCCAGCGGCGACCAGGTGTTGCAAATAAAGGAACTGGCGAAACTGCACCAGATACCTGTGCAGTACGTGCCCATTGAAAAGCTGAACCAGCTGACCAATGTACAGCACCAGGGCGTAGTGGCTTTCAAGGCGGCGGTGCAGTATACCGATCTGCAGCAGGTAATTGACTGGCTGAATGAGAACGGGCAGGTGCCGCTCTTACTCATCCTCGATGGCATTACTGATGTACGAAATATCGGGGCCATCGCCCGTTCGGCAGTTTGCTGTGGTGCACAGGCCATCATCATCCCCGATAAAGGCGTGGCCGCCCTGGGCGAAGACGCTGTGAAATCAAGCGCCGGAGCGCTGGAGCAAATTCACATTTGCCGGGTGAATAGCCTGATGAAAGCTGTGGACACGCTTCGCCTGAATGGTATCAGCGTGTACGCCAGCGAAATGACTGCCAGCCAGTCGCTTTTTCAATTGGAACTAACCTCGCCTTGTGCCGTAGTAATGGGTGCCGAAGACAAAGGCGTGTTCAGCGGCATGCAGAAAATCAGCGATGCAGTTTTCAAGATACCGATGGCTGGCAAATTTGAGTCGCTGAACGTAAGCGTAGCGGCTGGCATGATATTGTACGAAGCCATGAAACAACGCATGCAAGCATGAGTGCACTGCAACTAGTAGAATGCCCCCGCGATGCAATGCAGGGATGGCCCCACCACATACCCACTGCACAAAAGCTGCAATACCTGCAGCAGCTGTTGCAGGTAGGTTTTCATACACTCGACTGTTTGAGTTTTGTATCGGCAAAGGCTATTCCGCAAATGGCCGATAGCCATGAGGTAGCCCGCCAATTGGATAAGGGCAACAGCCACACACAAGTGCTGGCCATCGTGGCCAATGAGCGGGGCGCTACCGATGCCTTACAGCATCGTGTGGTGGATGTACTGGGATATCCTTTTAGCATTTCACCTACGTTTCAACAGCGCAACGCCAATAGCAGCCTGGCCGAAAGCTGGCAGCGGTTATTACGCATACAGGAGCTGGTGCAGCAGCAGTCCCGGCAGCTGGTAGTGTACCTCAGCATGGCGTTTGGCAATCCTTATGCCGATGATTACAGCGCCGACCTAGTGATGGAATGGGCGGATAAAATGCGATCGATTGGTGTGCCATGCATTTCGCTGGCCGATACGGTGGGCATAGCAAGTCCGGCAGAAGTATATGAAGTGACCCGTGCAGTGAAGCAAGCCTTTCCGGCTATGGAGGTGGGCGTGCACCTGCATAGTACGGCCGATACGCACCAGGCCAAACTGGCTGCAGCGTGGCAGGCAGGTTGTCGCCGCT
>CANHEC010000059.1 GCA_947459455.1 Chitinophagaceae bacterium | reverse complement strand
GAATGTGCTGGCCGACTTTAACCCGCAGGTGCCCGCCTCCTATCAGGGTAGCGAGTTTTTGCTGCTGGGCAACCTGATGCCTAAGCTGCAAAAGCAGGTGATAGACCAGCTGGAAAAGCGCCCCAAGCTGATAGTGCTGGATACCATGAACTTTTGGATGGATACCGCCTGGGACGACCTGATGGTGAACCTGCAACTGGTAGATGTGCTGCTGGTGAATGACAGCGAGGCCCGCCAGCTGACCAATGAGTTTAGCCTGGTAAAAGCTGCCCGCAAAATCATGGACATGGGCCCCAAATACCTGATCATTAAGAAAGGGGAGCACGGTGCCCTGCTCTTCCACGAAGACCACGTGTTTTTTGCGCCGGCGCTGCCGCTGGAAGATGTGTTTGACCCCACGGGTGCCGGTGATACGTTTGCTGGTGGCTTTATGGGCTGGCTGGCCAAAACAGGCGACACCAGCTTCCAGAACATGAAGACGGCCATCATTGTAGGCTCGGCCATGGCATCGTTCTGCGTAGAAAAGTTTGGCCCGCAGCGCATGCAGGAGCTGACCAAGGTCGAAATAGATGCCCGCATTCAGCAGTTTGTAAACCTGGTACAGTTTGATATAGAACTGGTGTAAGCAAGACTTGCCTACCATACAAAAGCGCCGTGAGTATTTTTCACGGCGCTTTTTTTATTGTGTTGCGAATAGCCAGCAGCGGTGTTACATATTCAACTGCCCCCGCACCCAGTTTAGCAGGTTGGGGTACATGCGTTCCAGCAATCGTTGCTCCATCACGGCTTCTTCATTTCGGCTGGCATCGCGGGGGGCATTAATCAGTTCCCAATCGGCATTGCTCAGGGCGCCGGCGTCGCCGCGGTAGGTAGCCCAGCGCTGCTGCCAGTTGTAGCTTTCATTCCAGCTGTTGAAGCCAATGTTGCGGCGTTCGTCCTGGTCGTTGATGCGTATCTCCAGGCGTCCGTTGGCAGTGTAGGTCACCTCGGTAATGCTGAGCACGGCACTCAGCACTTTGTAGATGGGTCGGCCGGCTGTGTCTTTGCCTATTTCCACCTGTTTTTCTACCCGGCGTTCGGTGCGGTTGCTGCGGGGGCCATCTATGCGCAGCTGGGTCCACACTGGTTCAATGGTCCAGTCGGGTTCGACATTGGCACGGTTCAGGTCCCAGGGGGCCCATACGCGGTACCAGCCGTTGCTATTCAGCTGCCCGCCCAGGTCGCGTACCAGCTGTTCGCTCAGGCGGGGGCCACTGTTCAGGCCATTGTTGCCAAAGCCATTATTGCCCATGTTGTTGTTGTAAAAAAATCCTTCGGCCCGCAGCGGCAGCACGACCGCGTTGACCGTGCCCAGCTCCTTGGCCAGGCGCAGCAGTTGGCGGCTGTCTTTGTAGTCGGGCATCCACTGCTGCACTTTCAGCAGGCTGCGGTAGGCGCTGCGGGCTTCCTGCCAGTGGCGGCCATCCAGCCACTCATTGGCCATGTCGTAGTAGCCGCTTACCAGCTCCAGTTTGGTTTTGGCTATTTCGGTGCCTACGCTGCCGGGGGCCAGCAGCTTGTCCAGTGTATTGTAGCCGCGTATCCTGTCGTAAAAGGCCTGCAGGTTGATGTAGGCATTCAGTAGTCGTTCTTTATCGGCCAGCGTACCACCCAGCTGGTAGCGGTTGATGTCGGACTTGTATTGGTTCTGCAAAAAATCGTAGGCAAACTTTACCTGGTTGCCCAGTTCGCGGTCGCCGGTATTGGCACTGTATTCCCTGATCAGTTTGTCCAGCTTTCGCTCGGTAATGTTGTTGTCGTCGTAGATGCTTTTGCGACTGCCACAATGAATAAACAGCACAGCCAATAGCAGTAAGTAGAATGGTTTCATGTGGGTTGCTTTTTGCTGATACGGCCACCGCCGGCAATAGTTAGTTACCGGCGTGTTAAGCCATGCGTACAAAGGCGGGTACAAAGATGATCAGAACTTGCGGGCTACCGTCACGGTGTTTTTAAACACCCGTTTGTTGCCTTGCAAATTGAAGATCTCAGTAAAGATGATGTAAGTGCCTACAGGAACGCGTTGCAGTTTATCATTCAGTCCATCCCAGCGCCAGCTGCCACTTTGGGCGCAGGTGGTATTGCGCTGCAGCACCCTGATGGCACGGCCGGCAGCATCCATAATGGTCACATTGGCTACATAGCCCGCCTGCGGAAACCGAAACTCAATCAGTGCAAAGTCTTCGAAGCCATCATTATCGGGGCTGAATATTTTGGGGCTGATGCTGATGTCGCCTTGCGCCTGTGTGGCGGCTTTCAGCTGGCTATTGGCGGCAGTAGGCGTACCAAAGCCTGCGGTGCTGGCAGCGCTGGTCCAGTTGTCGCGGCTGTTGGATGGGCCATTGGCATCTATGCGTTCGAGGGCAATGCCTTCCTCATCATCTACCAGCGCAAAATGCCAGCGGGCATCGAAGGGCACCTCGTCTATTACGCGGCCGGCGGTGGTCACTACTACTACAGTGCCCTTGTCATCGGGGTACGATGGCAGGCTGCTGAGTGTGAGTATGGCGGCCGGCTGCCGCACGGTGTACTGCTGTGCTACTATATTGGCATCGGTAGTTAGTACTACAAAATCGCCGGGGAAGAAAGCAAATGCTTCGGCACTGATGGGTACAAAGCTGGCTACGGCTCCGCTGCTGCTGCGGTTGGCTATCAGCAGCTCCTGCAGGTTGATGATTTTGTTGCTGCGATTGTACAGCTCTACATAATCTACCCCCGGCGATTTGGGGTTGAAAAGGATTTCATTCACCACTACATCGAGGCTGTCGACAGCGGCAAACAAACCGGCCCTTACGGTGCTGAATGCCGGGTTCAGTCCGTTGCCCGCACAGTCGGTAATGCTGGCTGCCGCCTCTACGGTGTAAATGCGATTGGCAGCCATTGGTGGTGCTACCTGCACATTGACCCGTGCAAAGCTGGCGGGCAGGGTGCTGGCGCTTTGTACCTGCAGGCCATCGCTCAGCCGATAGCTGGCGGCGGTGGCGGCCCGGGTGCTGTCCATGCTTTCGTTGTACTGCAGCTGCAGGGTGCTGCTATTGATGGCTGCGGCCCGCAGCAGCCGTGGCGCTGTTTGGTCGGCATTGCTGCGCAATGCACTGTTGGGCTGGCCTGGTGTACCGCCTTTGCTGTCGTTGCTGGCGGTCCAGTTGTCGGCGCCGCTGCAGGCGTTGCGGGGGTCAATCATTTCCAGTGTCCAGCCGCCGTCGGCCTTTACGGTATTGCGATACCAGCTGCTGCTGTAGCGTACGTTGTGCATCACGCTGCCATTGGGGGCCAGCAGTATCAGTTCGTCGCCATCATTGCCCAGGCTGGGAAAGCTGGTAACGCTGGTAGTACGGCCAAACACAGCCAAGGCGGCTACCTGAGAAGCGGTGCACACTACAATGCTGCTATCGGGCGCCAGCAGCAGATTGGGCAGGGGCCCGCTGGCAGTAGTGCCGGGCTTTTGCAGCCGGTAGCCCTGCAGGTTGATGGCTGCCGCCGATGCGTTGCGCAGCTCAATCCATTCGGCATTGGGCAGGCCAATTTGCGGCGTGGGATCGGCCATGATTTCGGAAATAACAAGGCTGTAGCGGGCTTGCGCCGCTATGTTCTCACCGCAAACGATTGTGCAAACGATGGCCGCCAACAGGGCTCCAAATTTCCTTTTCATAGCAGGAATGAAAATACCACTCGTGACTATATTCAGTTTTAATTATTTGTTGCTTGCCTATGTCTACGCCTAAGCCTCGCTTGTCGTTCTCCCAAATCATCAACATGAATGTGGGGTTCCTCGGCATTCAGTACAGTTTTGGTTTGCAGCAAAGTGCGGTCAATCCCATTTACGATATGCTGGGCGCCAGCCCCGATGAAATTCCTATTCTGAACCTGGCCGGCCCCATGACAGGCTTGTTGGTGCAGCCCATTATTGGCGCACTGAGCGATAAAACCTGGAGCCCTCGCTTTGGTCGACGCAAGCCTTACTTTTTCATCGGTGCCATTATGTGCAGCCTGGCGCTGTTTCTGTATCCTTTCAGCAGCAGCTTGTGGATGGCCGCCGGCCTGCTGTGGATACTGGATGCCGGCAACAATACGGCCATGGAGCCTTATCGGGCGTTTATAGCCGATAAGCTCGATGCGTCGCAGCAGCCCACCGGCTTTCAGGCGCAAAGCTTTTTTACCGGCCTCGGCCAAACGCTGGCCAATCTTTCGCTTTATGTTTTTCCCATGATCTTCGTGGGCAGCATGGGCAAGCTACCTACCTGGGTATATGCCTCGTTTTTTCTGGGGGCGGTGTGTAGCATAGGCAGTATTTGGTGGAGTGCACGTACCACGCCCGAAATACCGCCATCTGCCGAAGAGCTGGCACATATAAAGGCAGAACCTATCAATGTGTTGTCGCCGTTTAAAGAAATTGTATCTGCCATTAAAGACATGCCCCGCATCATGTGGCAGCTGGCGCTGGTGTACCTGTTTCAGTGGTATGCCTTGTTTTGCTATTGGCAAAACAGCAGCAAAAGCGTGGCGCAAAGTGTGTTTGGCACCACCCCCGCCGACAATCCAAAACTATACGAAGAGGCAGTCAGCTGGACAGGTCTTGTAAATGGCTGGTACAATATTGTCACCTTTCTCAGTGCCTTTGCGCTGGTTTGGTTTGCCAAAAAATATTCGCCCAAGCTGGTACACTTTTCCTGCCTCATTTTGGCAGGCCTCGGCTTCCTGGCTTTTCCGCACATTGAAAACAAATACCTGTTGTTTCCTGCCATCACCGGCTTTGGCATTGGCTGGGCCAGCATGATGGGTATTCCTTACCTGATGGTGGTGAGCAATATTCCGAAAGAACGATACGGGGTATACATGGGCATTGTAAACATGATGATAGTGATACCGATGATCTTGCAAAACATCACGTTTGGAGCTGTACTCAAAAACTACCTGAACAATGATCCGGGGAAAGCTATCTCCTTGGCCGGTGTGCTGCTGCTATTGGCGGCGGCTGCTACGCTGCTCATGAAGCCCCGGCGTACCGAGGGTCCCATTGTATTGAGCGGTGCTGGACATTAGTCTCTTGTTCATAACCATCGAGCTACACCTTAGGCATTTCAATAAGTTTTTTTCAAAGCGAAGTTGTCAAATGAAGAAGCTACTGTGCATGGGCGAGGCCCTCATTGATATGATTTGTACCGACAAGGGGCAGCCATTGTCGGCTGGCCAGCATTTTTTGAAGAAGGCCGGTGGTGCACCTGCCAATGTAGCGGCAGCTGTAGCAGCCTTGGGTGGCCCGGTAGAAATGAGTGCCAAAGTGGGTACCGATCCTTTTGGCCAACACCTGGTGCAGGTGATGCAGGACATGGGCATTGGTACCCGGTTTGTATTTGCCGATCCGCAGCACTTCACCACGTTTGCGTTTGTATCGCTGATGGAAAATGGGGAGCGGGACTTTTATTTCAACCGTGGTGCCGATGGACAATTGGGGCCCGATGACCTGGCCCGCATTCCCATGACCGAGTTTGATATGCTGCACTTTGGCAGCGCTACTGCCTTCTTGCCAGGCCCTTTGCAGCACAGCTATCGCCAGCTTTTGCAGCAAGGCATCAATCAGCAGGCGTTTATCAGCTTCGATCCCAACTATCGGCACCTGCTGTTTGCGCAGCAGCAGGCCAGCTTTATTGAACAGAGCTGGCACTTTCTGGAGCGTTGCCACTTTTTCAAAGTAAGCGATGAAGAAGCGATGCTGCTGACCGGTACTACTACACTGGAAGCCGCCACGCATGAACTGCAACGCCGCACCAGCAGCGTTTTTGCCATTACGCTGGGAGCCGAGGGCACCCTGCTGCGCTGTGGCCAGCATACCGAGCTGGTGGGTAGCATACCTGTAAAGCCGGTAGATACTACCGGTGCCGGCGATGCATTTGTAGGAGCGGTGCTGTACCAACTGCAGCAATTGCCAGCGGCGCAGCGCACCACCCTTGACCAGCCGCAGTGGCAGCAAATAGTGCGCAATGCCAACAAAGCTGGCGCCCGTACCTGCGAGTACATGGGCGCCATGGAGGCTTTCAAACACTTACACAAAAGCATTTTCGACTAGTAAGCATGTATACACATTCTCTTCATCAGCAGGCCAAGGCTTTGGCGCTTTCGTCTACGCTGGATATTGCAGGGAGCGATCTTGATTTTTTTACCCGGCTGCTGAGCAACACCGAGCAGATACACGATCTGTTCATGCAGCTGTATGGCGACCGGCCCGATGCGGCTGCGCAGTTTGGCCAGCTGCTGCAAACGGTGGTGGCTGCCTATGCCGGCCGGCCGGCACTGCTGCGCCGGTTAGATGCCGAAAAGCTGGCGCATCCCGAGCCTTGGTTTACCAGTCATGAACTGGTAGGCATGAGTTTGTATGTAGATCGGTTTGCGGGCAACCTTGCAGGCCTGCAGCAACGGCTCAGTTATTTTGAAGAGCTGGGGGTAAACCTGCTGCACCTGATGCCCATCTTTCAGAGTCCGCCCAACGAAAGCGATGGCGGCTATGCGGTATCTAATTTTCGCGAAGTAGACCCTCGCTTCGGCAGCTTGCACGATTTGCAGCAGCTGCAGCAGGCGCTTCATCGGCAGGGCATGTATCTCATGCTCGATATTGTGCTCAATCATACTTCGCATCACCACGCATGGGCGGTGAAGGCAAAGCAGGGCGATGCGCATTACAGGGATTTCTATTATTTCTATCCCGACCGCACGTTGCCCGATCAGTACGAGGTGACCATGCCCGATATTTTTCCTGAAAGTGCGCCCGGCAGTTTTACCTGGGTACCCGAGCAGCAAGCATGGGTGATGAGTGTGTTTCACAATTATCAGTGGGATCTGAACTATACCAATCCTGCTGTGCTGATAGCCATGCTGGATACCATTTTTTTCTACGCCAACCTGGGTGTAGATGTGCTGCGCATTGATGCCCCTGCATTTATCTGGAAAAAGCTGGGCACCACTAGCCAGAATTTGCCGGAGGCGCACACGTTGTTGCGGCTGATAAAACTATGTGTACAGGCAGCTACACCCGGTATGGCGCTGCTGGGCGAAGCGATTGTGGCACCCGCCGAAATCATGAAATACTTCGGCACCGACCGGTTCACCGCCCGTGAGTGCGACTTTGCCTACAATGCCACCCACATGGCGCTGCAATGGGACGCACTGGCCACCGGCGACACCCGGGTGATGCTGGCGGCACAGCACGAGCTGCTGCGCAAACCGTACGGCACTTCGTGGATTACCTACACCCGCTGCCACGATGATATTGGACTGGGCTACGATGATGAAATGATCAGAGCAGCAGGCTACAATCCTTTTGAGCATCGATGCTTTTTGAAAGATTATTTCAGCGGTGCTTACGAAGGGTCGCCGGCCGTGGGTGCTTTGTTTGGCGTGAACCCCAAAACCAATGATGCCCGCATCAGTGGCTCGCTGGCATCGCTATGCGGACTGGAAAAAGCTGTGGCCGGTGGCGATGAAGCGGAGGTGGCAAAAGCCATACAGAAAATCGTGTTGATGCAGGCGCACAGCTTTTTCATCGGGGGCTTACCCATGATTTTTTATGGCGATGAATTGGGTGCTACCAACGACTACAGCTATCTGCAAGATCCCGGCAAGAGCTACGACAATCGATGGATGCACCGGCCCATGATACAATGGGAGGCAGTAGATGTTGATGATGCCGACAGTGTGGCTGGGAAGGTGTTTGCCGCTACCCGGCAATTGATAGCACTGCGCAAAAAGTTGGCCATTGTAGCCGACAGAAGCAACCTGGAATGGATGACGCCGCACAATATTCATGTAGCGGGGTATGTACGCCATACTGCAGGCCAACGCTTGTATTGCGTGTTCAATTTTTCGGATAAAGATGCCTGGCTCACCTGGTATGCTTTTCGCGAAAAAGGGCTGCACAGCACGGCAGTGCACGACTATGTAAGCGGCAAGGACTTCAGCTTGGGTACCGATCGGGAATACCTCGTGCTGCCACCGTTTGGTTTTATGCTGTTGGAAGGGGTTTAGCGCACTGCATGAATCACACTGGCTCCCTTTTTGTGGACAAATCGGGTTTTGGTTCGCCAATCGATTATTTATCTTGATGACAATAAGTGATTCATGGCTTTTATCAACACTTCATTTTGTTCAATTAAAAATTTGCCAAGGAAGCTTAATGCCTTTCTCAAAGAAAATTACCCTCTACATTTCTATGATATGAGGTTGGATGAAACGGCTGCTAACATTGCCTATTTTCTCGAACCAATGAGAGCAGATCTAAAAGTAGTGTTAGAGTTTCCGTACTTAGATAAAGTTTATCGAGATAGCTATTATACCTACTTTTCGACTAAGCATAAAGACTATCCAAAGGATTGTGTTCGATTAAGCTTCTTTGAGCCTGACATTGTCGAAGAGGATTATGGTACTATAAGCGCTCAAAATAAATTGCAAGCCGCTTTTTTGGGCTATTGCGTTGTACGGCCGTTAAAAGAGAAAGCAGTTGGTCGGAATTTATTAAATCGCCGTGCAATGAAGATACAGGACTTTGACTGTTGTCAACATACGGAAACGGCTTTGATCGGTGGTCTTAAACTTAGCATAACCGGGTTTTCACATAGTTCTCAAGATGGCGAGACAATTAGTTGTGCTGAAACTACTATTTGGGCAATGATGGAGTACTTTAG
>CANHEC010000058.1 GCA_947459455.1 Chitinophagaceae bacterium | reverse complement strand
AATTGATTGAAAATCGGCTGTCCGGTAAAATGACTAGATTTGGCCATCTGGATAAGTTGAAAGTGTGGTAACTCTAAACTAATCCAAACCGGGGGCTCAGGCCCCCTTTTTTGATCTCATTTCACAACTTTTACCGGACAACAGTGATTTCTGATTGCTGATTGGTAAGCGGGAGCTGACTGAATTTTCCTTGAAGCTGTAAGACCGCTGCAGCTTATATCACCACCGCCCTGCGGCCCTACCGGCTGCGGGGCGGTTGCATTTTCGCATGCCGCCAACTGATGTTTATCTGCTATTGTGCTGATGCAGGTCATGATTTGAAGGGGGGTACACATAATAGTTTTGATTCATAATCACAACCATTATGAAGAAGCACCTCGTAGCCGCGGCCATCAGCAGTGTAGTACTGGTGGCGTTTGCTTACATCGCCCTTTTGTTGCTGCCCGTTGTTTTCCCTGGTCTGGCCGAGTCGTACTACGAGCCTACTTTCAGAGCAGGCAGTTCTGAAGAGATCCTGTTTTTTGTGCACCCCGTTATCCTCAGCTTTTTGCTTAGCTGGTTCTGGTACCGCTTCAAAGGGCAGTTCGAGGGTTCTTTTGTGTTCCGTGGCATTGAGCTCGGCGCCGTCTACGGTCTCGTCGCTATTGTACCCGCCATGATGATCAACTACAGTGTATTAAACATTACGCTGCCGCTGGTAATGGCTTGGCTGGCCTACGGCATTCTCCAGGGCATTATAGCTGGTGTCATTTTCGCCAAAATAGATCCCTGATAATACGCTACTACTGACCGACAACCCATACATGAAACGAGGAGCCGCTGCGGGTAGCAGTGGCTCTTTCGTTTTTGGAGAATAAAAGGTGCGGAGGGCTGAAAGCGGAAGGCTGAAAGCTGAAGGCGGAAAGCTGAAGGCGGAAAGCTGAAGGCGGAAAGCTGAAGGCGGAAAGCTGAAGGCGGAAAGCTGAAGGCGGAAGGCGGAAGGCGGAAAGCTGAAGGCGGAAGGCGGAAGGCGGAAGGCAGAAGGCCAAGAGCAAAAAGCAGAAAGCGAAATCCGCAACCAAAGCTCCTCTCCCTTTAGGGAGAGGCGGGGGGGAGGGTAAAAGCAGGTGTTGGTTGTCTGGTGTCGGGAGGGAGAAAGATGGCAGATGACAGATGGCGGATGGCTGAAAGCAGAACGCAGAACGCAAAAAGCTGAAAGCAAAATCCGCAACCAAAGCTCCTCTCCCTTTAAGCCGCGGCGGGGGTGAGGGGAAAAGCAGGTGTTGGTTGTCGGGTGTCGGGAGGGAAAAGATGGCGGAAGGCTGAAAGCGGAAGGCGGAAGGCTGAAAGCGGAAGGCTGAAAGCAAAATCCGCAACCAAAGCTCCGCTCCCTTTAGGGAGAGGCGGGTGTGAGGGGAAATCCGAATCCGAATCTGTTCCTTTATGCCCATGCATCCGTTTCCCATCATTTGGCAGCATGGCCAGTGGGCCCAGGCCCACCAAACAGGCATCGATATTGCCGATCTCGGTTTGAACCGCGGCTATGCCGTCTTCGATTTTTTGAAAGTGCTGCAAGGCCGGCCGCTCTACCTGGCGCAGCACCTGCAGCGATTGTGGCACTCTGCCACCGCCATGCACCTTGCCATTCCATTTACACAGCAGCAAATAGCCGATGCGGTGCACGCCCTGCTGGTTCAAAACAATGCCACCGACGCCGGCGTGAAAATATTGGTGACCGGCGGCACCCACCCCAGCGGCTACGGCATTGGCAGCCCGCAGGTCCTCATCAGCCTGCAGCCACTGGTGCTGCCCCAGCCCGCCGATCATGAACGCGGCATTCGGGTCATGACCTGGCCCCACCAGCGGGAGCTGGCCCACATCAAAACCACCAACTACGCCATGGGCATTTGGCTGCAGCCCCGGCTGGCAGCCGCCGGCCTGCACGATGTGCTCTACCACCAGCACGACCACGTGCTTGAAAGCCCCCGCAGCAATGTGTTTGCCCTCCTGCCCGATGGCACCCTCGTTACGCCAGCCACCGGCATACTGCATGGTATTACCCGCCAGCAGGTACTACACCTTGCCAGCAGCTGGCTACCCGTGCAGGAGCGCCCCCTGCCCTTGCAGGCACTGCTGCAGGCCACCGAGGTATTCATTTGCAGCACCACCCGCCGCATCATGCCCGTCGTCGCCATCGATGGCCAGCCCGTGGGCAACGGGCAGGCTGGGCCCATAAGTCTGCAATTGCTGCAGCAGTTGCTCCAGCACGAAATGACACAATGATTTTTTGGGGCTGTCAGCCGCAGCGCATTCCTCGCCAGCAGTTCGGTGCCCTCCGGCTTCGCTGCGCTACGGCCCCGGCCACAGGGCCGCGGCTCCCCTGCGGTCATCCGCAGCCCGTCAGCTATTAGCTACTATCAGCACCTCACAAGCGGGCCACCCGCAGCAGTAGCGGAAAGCGTACTTCCAACTGTTCGCCAGCGGGCCAAAGTTGTTGCAACGCCCCCCATTCACGCTCCAGCAGTTCGACCGCATCGGCACGCTGCTGCTGTAGTTTTTGCAAGGCACTCCAGGTACCCAGGTAGCCCCGCATATCGGCCAGCTGCCAGTGCTGCTGCATGCTGAAGGCCGGCGTGTCCGGCTGCGTATCAAACGGAAAAGGCAGGCTGCGATATTCCTCATCGATGTAGCGCCGCTCCGGCTCCCAATACGGCCCCGCTATCTGCCGGTAAAAATGCTGCAGCCATGCATCTACCCCGGAATGGCCGGTGCTGCACAACCCGTAGCCAATACAGGCAAAGATGGCGCCGGGCTTAGCCACCCGTTTTACCTCATCGTAAAATGCGTCATTGACAAACCAGTGGATGGCCTGCCCCACAGTTATGAGGTCAAAAAACTCATCGGGAAAATCGGTGGGGTATGCCGGCTGGCAACTGTACAAAATACCCTTTCGGCCGGGTGCCATGGTCAGTTGGGCCGGGCTGCTATCGGTAGCACACACCAGGTGGTAGTGCGGCTCCAGCAGCAGCGCCAGCTGGCCATTGCCGGTGGCACAGTCCCAGGCTACACCGCGGTACGGCGTCAGGCTGGCCAGCCACGCTGCCAACGCCGGCGGATACTGCGGCCGGTAGCGGGCATAGTCGGCGGCCTGCGCCGAAAAAAGGTCTTTAAAAGCAGCCATAGCAGGCGCAAGTTACAAATCAGCGCTGGGCGAGCTGTATGGTTTAGATGGCTGATGGCAGATGACAGATGGCAGTGAAGTCTTGGTTAGGCTTCTCGGTTCGTCATCCCGAACGGAGTGAAGGACCTTGCAAAGCTTGCAGTTTGCAGTGGGCAGGGGCAAAGGAAGCCTTTCACATCCGCCGATCTGCGGAAATCCGTGACCCATGGAGCCACATGACAGATGACCGATGGCAGATGGCAGTGAGGTTTTGTACCGCTACTTAAAGGTTGTCCCCTTGGCGGCCCACCAGGGATGAATCTCGTAGTCGAGCCGGCCGGCCTTGATGGCAGGATCGGTTTGCAGCAACTTTTCCACCTCCTCTTTGCTGGCAGCATCAAAAATGAAAATGCCCCGCCAGTTGCCATCATCGCCAAACGGACCTGCTACGATCAGTTTGCCAGCTGCCGCCATCACTTCCATATTGGCCATGTGGCCCGCTTGCAGCTTGTTGATAATAGCTGTATCAGTAATCTTATCGCGGCCTTTGCCCTTGGTGAGCATCACAAACCAATACTGCTTCATTTCATACTTCGGCTTCTCTGCTGCCGGCTTATTGCTTTGCGCCATGGCGCCCAGCACCAGCAGCAGGGCACCTGCTGCCGTCACGAATTTTTTCATACCAGATGGTTTGTTTTGAGGATGAATAAATGTAAACGGAAACACTGCTTTTGAAAAACCGCTTCTAAAAAACAACAGCCGCCACCGCAGCAAACTCGCTACAGATGACGGCTGTGTGATTGATACCATCTACACTATCAGTAGTGGCTACCCGCTGGTGCCCGTGCTGCCAGCCGGCAGTTTGGGTCCCAGGTATATCTTCTCTTTGCTAAACGATTGCATGACAGACTGATGGTATTGCTGCATCAGGGCCTTGGTGGCTTCCCCTTGCTTTTTCAGCTCCTGCTGCAGGCTTTCCGTACGCTGCTGTTGCATATTGCTGGGGGCTGCTTCGTTGCCCGCTACTGCGCTGTATACTTCGCCTATCTCCTCTTTCAAGCGCTTTTCGTCGGCAAAAATGCTCTTGTTCTTGGTGGCGAGTAGCTTGCCGCGTTGCTCTTCCAGCTTGTTGTAGTAGTCCTGTGCTTGCTGGCGGGCCTTTTTATTTTGCAGCTTCTCCATGTTTTCTTTCAGCAAGGCCTGCGTTTTATTGATGGTGTCTACCACGGCTGCCAGTTCTTCCTGCATTTTATACAGCTTCATGGCCAGATCGTGCTGTGCCTCGCGGTCCTGCACGGTCATTTCACCTTGCGCATCGTGCTCTACTTTCAGCGGCTGGGTATACACCTTATCGCCCACCATCAGCTTCACGGTGTAGTCTCCGGGCAGCACCATCGGCGCTGCAAAAGCACTGAAGTCAAGCTTTACACCGCCTTCGGCTACTTTCGGTGGTGTCTTGCGCAGGTTCCAGCTCACCATGTTCACACCTTTGCGCTTGGTACCTGGTATGCTTTGCACCAGCTTGCCGTCTTTGTCCAATATCTCCACTTTCACATCGCCGCTGGCAACACGGTCCTTCAGGTAGTATTTAATGGGCGTAATGCTGGGCGGGTTGCCGCCATTCCAGCCACCATTGCCCGGAAAGCCGCCACCACCAAACTGGCCATCACGCAGCACCAGCGGCTGCGGCCTGAACAGCTCTACGTCTTTGCCCGCCGTAGCTGCATCCAGCTTACGAATAGGGCTGATATCATCTACCACAATCACCCCGCGACCATGCGTACCCAGCACCAGATCGTGCTGGCGTGGATGGATGGCAATATCCCGCACCGGTACATACCAGGGAATATTGTTCTTCATCCGGAACCATTCTTTACCGCCATTTACGCTGCAGTACAAGCCCATTTCGGTGCCGGCAAACAGCAGGTCTTTGTTTTCGGTGTCTTCTCTGATCTTGTGAGCAAAGCCTTCCATTTCCTCACCGCCTTTCAGCAGGGTCCATGTTTTGCCCATATCACGGCTCACGGCTACGTAAGGCTTGTGATCGCCGTACATGTGGTTGTCAAACGTAGCGTACACCACATTTTTATCATACTGGCTGGGCTCAATGCTGCTTACCCAGGTTTGTTTGGGAATGCCAGCCGCTGCATAATTAGCCGCTACATTGTTCCAGGTTTTTCCGCCATCGGTACTGTATTGCAGGTTGCCGTCATCGGTACCGGCCCACACCAGGTTGCTGTCCAGCGGGCTTTCGCTGATGGTGAACACGGTGCAATGGTTTTCGGCTGAAGTATTATCGGCACTCAGGCCACCGCTTTCCTCCTGCTTTTGCTTGGCTTTGTCGTTGGTCGTCAGGTCGGGCGATATGCGGGTCCAGTTGCGCCCCTGATCGGTGCTTTTGTATACATACTGGCTACCGGTGTACAGCGCCTTCGATACGGGCCCTACATGCAACGGTGTATTCCAGTTCCAGCGCAGATCTTCTTCGCCGCTGCCTTTTTGGGGCTGAATGGCTACCGCCTTGCCGGTACGCAGATTGACACGGGCCATGTTGCCACCCTGGTATTCAGCGTAGCAAATATTGCCGTCCTTCAGGTCGGGGATGGTCCAAAAACCATCGCCACCGTAGATGTCCTGCCACACAGCATTGCTAACACCGCCGGGCGATGCACTGGGTGCTACCCAGCTGCCATTGTCCTGCAGGCCGCCGTATATGCGGTAGGGATTAGCATTATCGACCGCCACATGGTAAAACTGACCAACCGGCAGGTTGCCCTTAAAGCTCCAGGTAGCGCCCTTATCGAGGCTCACGTATACGCCACCATCGGTACCCAGCCACAGCTCATTGGTGGCATTGGGATTGATCCACAAGGCGTGGTGATCGGCATGCACCCAGCCGCCTTCGTTGCTGGCTTCGGCAAAGCTGTAGCCGCCATCGCTACTATAGGCAAAGGCGTAGGCCGGACGGTACACCCGTTTCGTATCTTTCGGATCTATTTCGATACAGGCAAAGTAGAATGGCCGGCTCACCACGTTGAGCGAAGCGCTTTGTGCTTTCCATAATTCGCCGCCATCATCGCTGATATAGAGACCAGTTTTGTTGTTTTCCAGTTCAGCAATGGCTACCAGATTTTTGGGCGATGAAGGCGCCTGTGCCAGCGCCACCCGGCCTACCAGGCCCTGCGGCAAGCCGCTCTGGATGCGCCGCCAGTTCTTGCCGCCATCCATGCTTTTCCAAATACCGCCACCGGGGCCACCACTGTTGAACGAGTAGGGCTTGCGACGAAACTCCCAGGTAGTAGCGTACACGATGTTCGGATTTTCGGGATCGATGGCTACATCGGCCGCACCTGCCTTCTCGCTGATGTACAGCACCTGCTTCCAGGTTTTGCCGGCATCTTCGCTTTTGTACAGGCCGCGGTGTTTGCTATCGCTCCACAGCGGGCCGGGGGCTGCTGCGTACAGCTCATTGCTGTTTTTAGGATTGATGGCTATTTCGGCAATATGCTCGGTGCTGTCCAATCCTACACGGGTCCAGTTGTCGCCGCCATCGGTGCTTTTGTACAAGCCGTTGCCAATGGATACCGAGTTGCGCATATTGCTTTCGCCGGTGCCCACGTACAGCACCTTGGGGTTGTTTTGATCAACTGCTACCGCACCAATGCTTTGGCAATACTTATCGAAAATGGGCTTGAAAGAGGCCCCGGCATTGGTGGTTTTCCAAACGCCACCACCCGCGGTACCCACGTAAATGGTTTTGGGCTCTTTGTTCACTCCTACTATCGAAGTGATGCGCCCGCTCATGGTACCGGGCCCCAGCCAGCGGGCCTCCATCATACCAAAAGTGGAGCTGTTTATTTTTTGGGCATGCGCCACCGTGACCATCGACAAGGCGGCGGCTGCCAGCAGGTATTTACTCATACAAGTGCTAGATGTGAAATGAAGAACCGAAGTGACAGCAGCTGCTTAGCGGCCTGACGGTGCGGCAAACAGTTTCTCGTCTACTGCTTCGTTTATTTTAATGGTGCTAAACACCACGGTGCCAGAAGGTTGCGTGACCGAAAACGGCACTTTTACCCCGTTTACATCACGGTAGTCCGACAGGTCCGACTTCAGTTCCATTTCCTGCCCCATGGCCTTGCGCTTGCTGACCGAGCGAATGACGTAATGATTGGCCGGGTCGATGAATACGGTAGCCTCGTTGCCGTTTTTAGTGGTCACTTTCAGCTTATAGCACTCAGTACCCTCTACGTCTTCCATACCCAGGTACTCCACGCTATGGCCTTTCTGTTTGTAGTCCAGCAGGTTGCCTTGTGCGTCCAGGTCATCAATGCTCTCTTTTAGATCTTCGGGCGTCATGGGTTCGGGCTTTTGCTGTCCCTGAAACGGCATAAACACCCAACCGGAGCTAGGCGTACTAATAATGTAGCCGGTCATACCGGCCACGTTCAGGTCCTGGCGGCTGCCTTTGTTGTGTATCTGCGTAATTTTTACCAGCACATCGCGGCCCATTACGTTCATACTGCCTTCCATTACTATAGACGACACTTTGCGCCAGGCATCTTTGCCGCCAATGGCTGCCAGGTGCTTGTCGATGATTTCATCAGCTGTTTGGGCCTGCGACAAAAAGGCCGAAAACAGGAGTACCAGGGGTAACAGAATTTTCTTCATTTGTTATGGTTTTTGAAAGTTTCCAAAATTAGTTGCAACAAGATGGCGAAAATTACCGCTCATACCGGCATTCTCGCAACTCATCAGCCAAAAAGGCATTGCCGAACTACGAAATTTTTCGGGAAAGGGCCAAGCAATCGAAATCTGTAGGTTTGCGGCCTAAGTACAGCACATGGCGCAGAAAGAGTGGTTCGACGATTGGTTTGATACCCCCTACTATCACCAACTATATTTCCAACGCGATCAGCAGGAGGCAGCCCGGTTTATAGCCTCCCTGATAGCCCACCTCGCCCCGGCGCCCGGTAGCCGCATGCTAGATGTAGCCTGCGGCAAAGGCCGGCACAGCATCCAGCTGCACAGCATGGGCTTCGAAGTAATTGGGATAGATATCTCAGTGTCCAGCATTGCCCAGGCCAACCAGCATGCTGCCGATAACCTGCAGTTTTATGTGCACGATATGCGGCAGCCGTTTTGGATCAATTACTTCGACTACGCTTTCAACTTCTTCACCAGCTTTGGCTACTTCCGCACCCGCCGCGAACACGATGCCGCCATGCGCAGCATTGGCCAATCAATAAAACCCGGCGGTACCCTGGTGGTAGACTACCTGAACACCCACTATGCCGAAGACCACCTGCAGCATACCAACGATGTAGCGCTGCATGGTTACAACTACCACGTGACCAAGTGGATGGATGAAACACACTTTTATAAAAAAATAGAAGTGGAGCACGACGATTTTACAGAGCCGCATATTTACACTGAAAAAGTGGCCAAGTTTTCGCTGGGCGATTTTACCGACATGATGGCCTACCAGGGCCTGCAGATACAAGAAGTATTTGGCGACTACAACCTGGGCGCCTACGACACCCGCAAAACGCCCCGCATGATTATGCTGGCTACCCGCATCAAGTAATTCAGTTT
>CANHEC010000057.1 GCA_947459455.1 Chitinophagaceae bacterium | reverse complement strand
ACGAGAATAAAACGGTGGTCCGGCAGGTCCCCCGCGAAGCTTGGGAGCCCTACCGCGAACGCATCCGGCAATTGGAAGAGACCGATTACCTCCCCATTCTCGAAACGCCGTATCTGGCGCAGCCGATTGCTGCCGACACTGCACCAGTGGTGAAATACAAATTGGCATTCAGCAGCAGGCTGGCAGCTTATCTGTTTAGCGAAAAGGTAAACATGCTGCTGGGCATGCAATCAGCGGCTGCAGTGCCTTCGTTTCCTGGTACGGGCCCCGCGGCCGGCACCGATGCAATGCGGGTGCAGTACCTGCTGGGCTACCGGTTTCAAACGTTGCCCCGCACTTTTCTGCAGGTACAGTTCGGTTCCAATTTTGGCATTGGTGGGGTACGCAGTGGCAGCACGCTGTGGGCCCTGGCGTACGATATACGCTTTAACAAGCGCTACCGCCCCATGACGCTAGCGCCACTGGCAGGCCTGCACACGCAGCGCCTGCGCCACAAAGACCCCGATCTGAAAATGCGGCATCGCAGCTGGGCGGTGGGCCTGCACTGGCGTATTGAGCAGTCGCGGCGCAAGCATTGGTTTGTGCAGGGCTTGTTCAGGCTTCGTACCGATGCAGCCGCCGAGTTTTCGCAGTTTTCGGCTACGCCCACCCAGTGGACGGTGTCGGCTGGCTTGTTTTTGCGGTAAATGTTAGCAACGTTTACTGCTTGACGGGGAGGAACTCTCCCTTAAAGATATCCTTTAGCAGCGCTTCGTTCTGCTGTTGCGTTCTCACCTGGTCGATTGCTGGCTCCAATGCTTTGATAGCCTTGTATTGTGCTTCAGTCAGCAAACAATATCCTACTATGGACCTGTATTCCGTCATAGGGTACAGTTGCAGTGGGCTGTTAGCATCGCGAAGTGCTCGCTGAACCAGCGGTATGAAATCTGGACTCATCCAGTCGGCGTAAACTTTATAAGTGGTGTCGTAGCGGCGACCATTGGCTTGAAATGAAAACTTAACCCGGTGTAGGTGGCTTTCACCGGGAATCTCGTCGGTGATCTCTTCAAAATTGGCAGGGCTAAACCAACCTTGCGACAACCGGCTGACGGCGCGGCAAAAGTTAGTAGATGGAAGTTTCCAACTGTCGGCCTCTGCATAAAGGGGAAAGCCGCTGAAGGGCAGCAAGCACAGCAGTTCGCCAAGGTTATCCGCATCGCTGGCCAGCACCGTTTCGCGGGTAAATTGGCGTTGGGCCGGATTCAGATGATCGAACAAGCCGATTTTTTGAAAAAAGCCAAGTGCCCCTTTTCGGAAGAAGCGCAGACTGGGGTTTTGTACCGAAGATTGAGAGTGGTACAGTGTTGGGCCGGTAAAAATGACCTGGTCGGTATCGTTAGTCCAGATGCTATGCCAGCCACCTGCAGGCGCCAGGCGCCTGAAAACAATAGACGATGTCTGATCGTGAGCCACCCGGGCTTTGTTCAATGTTTGGTGCCACTCAGTTTGCCACCAGGCTTTCAGTGTGTCGATCGCGTTGCGAGGTTTCGGACGCAATGGGATGAAGTCGTTTAGCGTATCGAGAGCAGGATAGTGGTACACCAGTGTGGCCTCATGCCAAAATGTGTCGAGCTCGGTGACAAGGCCCATACGTGCCATCCAGGCATAATTTCCTAAAGATGCGCTGGGAGCGGTTTGATATTCTTTGTACAGCGTGGCTTTAATGGCAGGTCCGCCGAGCTTTTTTTGTAGAAGGCGAATGGCCAGATCATATTGGCGGGAGCGATCTATATCCACACTATCGAGCAAGATGACAGCACTGTCTTTCAGCACAGGTTGTGCCTCGCCCCACAAGCAGGCCAAAAGGCTAACAACGTATACAAGTGGACGCATAGCCAAATGTATGGATAGCCGCCAAACCCGCCGCTAGCTTGCATTTGTGCCGTCGGTAGCCGCCGAAAGCCTCATTTTCATTGACTTTGACGGCACAATGAAAAAAGGCAGCAAATTTTTTTATTGAAAATCAATTACTTACAAGGGGTGCTGCCAAATTTATTGCTCAAACTTTTGGCCGGAAGCCAGTTGCGCCGCTACCTTCGCCCCCCATTTATAAACCGGGTGTCGTGCGGGATGGCGACGGCGCCCATTTTAAAAAACAAGTAATGAGCAAACTTCATTTCACCACAAAGCATGCGAATGCGGCTACCGTGCAGCGGGAATGGTTCGTTGTAGACGGTACCAATCAAACCGTAGGTCGTATGTGTTCTCGCATTGCCGCCATACTGCGTGGCAAGCACAAGGCCAGCTATACCCCCCATGTGGATACTGGCGATTACGTAATCGTGATTAACTGCGACAAGGTTGTATTTACCGGCAACAAGTTTGAAGACAAGCAGTACCAAAACTTCAGCGGCTACCCCGGTGGTCTGAAAGAAGAAGCGGCACAAGACCTGATCAAGCGTCGTCCGGAAGTGATAGTAGAGCGTGCCGTAAAAGGCATGCTGCCTAAAAACCGCCTGGGCCGCAAAATGTACAAGAAGCTGTTTGTATACGCTGGCACTCAGCATCCGCACACAGCGCAGCAACCCAAGGAGTTGAAATTCTAAAAAAGACCGCTTCTGGCCCCCGGCGCTACGGCGATATGGCGAGGGCAGACAGCTAAAAGCAAATAAAAATGGAAAAACAAAAGAACGCAATTGGTCGTCGTAAAGAAGCGGTTACCCGTGTTTTCCTGAGCAAGGGTAGCGGCACAATCACTATCAACGACAAAGACTACAAGGTGTACTTTCCGCTGGTATACCTGCAAAACCAGGTAGAACTGCCGCTGAAGACGGTAGAAGGACTGGACAAGTTTGATGTAAAGATCAACGCTGCCGGTGGTGGTATCAAAGGCCAGGCCGAAGCTGCCAAGCTGGGTATTGCCCGGGCCCTCATTGAAATGAACGAAGAACTGCGCCCTGCGCTGAAAGCTGCCGGCCTGCTGACCCGCGACCCCCGTGCCGTGGAACGTAAGAAGCCTGGTAAGAAGAAAGCCCGTCGTAGCTACCAGTTCTCGAAACGCTAATACCAGTACTCAGCATTTGAGATTTGATATTCGAAGAACGCTTTCGAAGCAGGTCTCAATCTCAAATCTCAAATCTCAACTTTTTAAATTCCTGATTGATGGAACAAAATACATCCCTCCAGCAGCAGTTGCTCGATGCCGGCGTACACTTCGGCCACCTCAAGAAGAAGTGGAACCCCAAAATGCTGCCGTACATTTTTGCCGAAAAGAAAGGCATTCACATCATCGATCTGAACAAGACCGTAGAAGGTCTGCAAGAGTCGGCTGCCGTACTGAAGCAGATTGCGAAGAGCGGTAAGAAGATCATGTTTGTGGCTACCAAAAAGCAGGCAAAAGAAATAGTAACCGAATGCGCCCAGCGTGTAAACATGCCTTATGTAACCGAGCGTTGGCTGGGTGGCATGCTTACCAACTTCAATACCGTGCGTAAAAGCGTAAAGAAGATGCAGAGCATCGAAAAAATGCTGAACGACGGTACCCTGGACAGCATTACCAAAAAGGAGCGCCTGACACTGACCCGCGACAAGGAGAAAATGGAAAAGGTACTGGGCGGTATCGCCAACATGGGCCGTATTCCTGCTGCCTTGTTCATGGTAGATATTGGTCATGAGCACATTGCCCTGGCCGAAGCTCGCCGCCTGGGTATCACTACCCTGGGTATGGTAGATACCAACTGCGATCCTAACAAAGTAGACTTCGCCATTCCGTCGAACGACGATGCTACCAAGTCTATCGCCATTGTTGTCAACTACATTACTGCCGCTATAGCCGAAGGACTGGCTGAGCGCCAGGCTGCCAAAGACGAAGAAGGCGAAGAAGAAGTAGTAGAAAACCGCCCCAACTTCAGCGAAGAGGGTGGTGAAGAAGGCGACCGCGGTGGCCGTGGTGGCCGCGGTGCTGGCGGTGGTGGCCAGCGTAGGCGTGTACCCAGCGCTGGTGGTGGCGGTCGTCGTCCTGCCGGTGGTGGTGGCAGCCGCTAAGGCTTACACAATCCAGGTCTTTCATTAGGCTGGCAGACCCACCCGGGCCACTGCACTTCTTAATGAAACCATCATAAAACCTGCTCCGGCTGGCGCTGTCATCAAGTTTACTTTTGATTGTCGCCCCGGAGCAAGTTTAATATTCGCCTGACAGTGTGTTTTTGAAAAGCTGAAAGGAAGGTTTTCCTCTCTTTCAAATCTCAAATCTCAAATTTCAAATTCTCTGATATGTCTACTGTAACTATTACTGCTGCCGACATCAACAAGCTGCGCCAGGCCACTGGTGCTGGCATGATGGACTGCCGCAAAGCATTGACTGAAACCAATGGCGATTTTGAAGCCGCTATCGACTGGCTGCGCAAGCAGGGCCAGAAGATTGCTGCCAAGCGTAGCGACCGCGAAGCCAAAGAAGGGGTAGTAATTGCACAAACCACCGCCGACAACAAGACTGGCATTGCCGTGTGCATCAGCTGCGAGACTGACTTTGTATCGAAGAATGCAGACTTTGTAGCCTTTGCCCAAAGCATTGCCGACGCTGCCATTGCCAACAATGTGAAGAGCGCCGAAGAACTGGCCGAAGCCAGCGTAAACGGTACCAAAGTATCAGAACTGATCAACGATAAGCTGGCATCGATTGGTGAAAAGATCGGCATCAGCAAGTTTGAGCGGGTAGACGCTGAATACGTAGCCTCGTACATACACGGTGCGTACCGCATGGGCGTACTGGTAGGCCTGAGCAAAGAAGCTGCTGACGCTGGTAAAGACGTGGCCATGCAGATTGCTGCGATGAATCCGCTGGCGATAGACGCGAACAGCGTATCGGCCGAAGTGATTGAGCGGGAGCGTGCCATTGTGATTGATCAGATGAAGAACGACCCCAAGATGGCCGGCAAGCCGGAAGAAATGATCGCCAAGATTGCCGAAGGCAAACTGAACGCTTTCTTCAAAGAAAACACCCTGCTGCAGCAGCCGTTTGTAAAAGACGGTGGCAAAACTGTAGCCGAGTACCTGGGTGCCGACCTGCAGGTAGTAGCCTTTAAGCGGGTAGCGCTGGGCTAATGCACAATACTCATAAAGTAAAGACGACTCCCGCCGGGCATAGCCTGAGCGGGGGTTTCTTTTTTGGGCAAGCTGGGCAGCGCCGGGAATGGCTGATTGGGAGAGACAGGTGAAAAGGGAAAGCTCAAGGCATAAGGCGGAAAGCAGAAGGCAGAAGGCGGAAAGGCAAAGGTCGAGGCCGAGGTAAAAGGTCGAGGAGAAAGATCGAGGAAGATAAAGTTTGAGGAGAAAGGACGAGGGTCTGGCAGCTTGAAACCCGCAAACTCGTGAAAGGTCAAACGTGAAACATGAAAAAGGAGCAGACTCTTGAACTCTCGAACACTGGAACTTTGGAACATTCGAACTTTCGAACTCGTGAAAAGTGAAAGGTGAAGCGTGAAGGGGAAAGGCTCAAAGCAAAAGGCCGAAACCTGAAAGCGGAAGGCCGAAAGGCAAAGGTCGAGGAAGAGAGGACGAGGTTGGACCCGACTGCAACCCTCAACTCGTGAACCCGTGAACTCGTGAACTTTCAAACCATCAAACCCTCAAACTTTCGAACACTGGAACATTCGAACTCTCGAACTCGTGAATCCTGGAACTTTCGAACTCCCGCCGTGCACTACGCGAAGGCAGGAACAGCTGCTGAAGGGAGCACTGCTGCTGAGATGCCCAATAAAAAATGAATAGGAGGCCCTAGTAGGCAGTGGGGCAGCGGTAGCTGGTGAGGTTGAAGGTGATGCCGATCATGGCGGTGACGTACTGGTCCTTTTGGGCGCTATTGCCCCGCTGGCGCCCGGCAATGCCGATGGGTCGGTTGGTGAGCTCGTAGCTGCGATCTTGCAGCAGGAAGGCCGGCGAAGGGCTACCATCGGGCAGGGGCGGAAAGGCGGCGGCACCTGCGTAGGTGGTGCTTACATCGTCCAGGTAATCGGTGCCGGTAAAGCGGTGGGTGATTTCGAACGTGAGGTTGGTACGCGGGGTCAGGTTGTACTTGAGGCCCACACCAAACGGAATAACAAAGGCCATGCTGCTGTAGGGCTGTCGGTCGGGGTAGAGGCTGCTGCCCTGCCCTTCGGTGCCCAGTGGGCGCAGAAAATACTTTTCGTTGTTGAGGTAGGCGTACGGATCGTAGGTAAAGAAGCCGGCCCCGAGGGTAACGTAGGGCGTAAAGCGAAAATCACGTTCGCCGGGAATGAAGCGAAAGAAGTTGAAATCGCCCATGACGGCCAGCTCGAAAATATTGCTGTTGAAGCTGAGGTTGCGCAGGCGCTCGGTTTCGTTTTTGCTGTACACGTCGCTAAAGCCAAGCTGCGCAAAAGAGCCCTGCAGGCGCAGCGCAATGTAGTTGCCAAACTGCTTGCGAAACAGTACAGAGGCGGCCAGTTTGGGCCGGCGCAGGCTGGCGTTGGTATTGAGATCGCCAAAGTAATGAGCGGCTCCAACGGCCACGCCAAATTCGCCATTGAGCACCGTGCTTTGGAGCGGCTGGGCAGTGGCGCCCCAGGCACTAAGTGTAAGCAGGATGGTGAAAAGGCGGCGCTGTATCATTGATCGAAGTTTTTTTATGGATAGATGCTGGTACTAATGAAAAAATGCCGGTACCCGGTGGTACACGGTGCAAAGTAATGGCTACCTGCCTGCTAGTAACGTTTTGGTGCGGGTTTTGGTATGCCAAGCTTGCATTTCGACACGAATATCGGCAAAAAATAGGCCAGCGTAACAGGCTTCCACAGGGTGTTAGTTTCGCTTGTCGAGGCCCCAGGCCAGCTTGTTGCGCAGGGTTTCTAAAAAGCTGTTTTCGCTGAGGCGCACCAGGCCGATGGTAAAGTTTTCTTTGCGGACAGCCACTTGCATACCAATATCGGCTATTTCGCGGCGGGCATCCATGGCACACATATAGTTGGTGGCCCTACCTTCTACTTCAAAGCTGATGACGTTGTTATCAGGCACAATGATGGACCTCACATTGAGGTTGTGCGGTGCAATGGGGGTGATGACGAGGCTTTGGCTTTCGGGGAACACGATGGGACCATTGCAGCTAAGGTTGTAGCCGGTGCTGCCCGTGGGGGTGGCCACTATCACACCATCGGCCCAGTAAGTGTTTAAAAATTCGCCGTTGAGGTAGGTATGTATCCTGATCATCGACGAGAAGTCTCGCTTGTGCAGCACAAACTCGTTGAGGGCAAAAGGCGCATCGGCAAAGAGGGGGCGGTCGGCATCCACATGTATCAGGGTGCGCTGGTCGGTCATGTAGGTGCCATTGGCCAGGGCCTCTACGGCCTGCTTTATTTCGTGCTTGCCCAGCGAGGCCAAAAAGCCCAGGCGGCCAAAATTGATACCCAGCAAGGGAATGCCTTTGTCGCGGATGAGGATGGCAGCATCGAGCATGGTGCCATCGCCCCCGAGGCTGATGACGCAGTCGACCGAGGGATCGAGTTCGTGGGCATGCTCAAATGTTTCGTACCGAAAGCGGCGCAGCCATCCCTCATTATCGGCCGATACCACGGAACTAAACAGCCATACATCGGCTTTGTGAATGGTGAGCTCCTGCATCAGCCACTGAAAGGCTTCTTGCTGGTCGGCATCAATGCCGCGGCTGTATATGGCAATTTTCATGTGCGGAACCTCGCATTGTGGCAGCAGTACCTCCTGCCGCCGATGAATGGCTAAACTACTGGTTGCTGCTCAAAAGTCGGCGCTGGTGTGAATGAAAAAGCCGCTTTCGCCAAACTGGTTGAAGCTATAGTCCAGCTTGAAAACCATATCGTAGATGGTGGCTATTTCCAGCCCAAAGCCGCCAGTACGCAGCAGCCGATTATTCATAAAGTTGGTGCCCGGCTGGGGGTTGTGCGCATAGCCCAGGTTGCCGTAGGCTTTGGCAAACACCCGAAACGGAATACGGCTATAGGTTTTCCATTTTTGGGGGCCTTTGAAGGTGTAGGTAAACAGTTCGCGGCGCAGGGTGGTGCGGCCCATCACGCCGATGTTGCCATCGGCTACATAGTACTCCAGCCCCTGCATCCACAGGCTGCCATAGCCCAGCAGGCGCTGGTTGAAGAAAGCCTGTTGCTGTGGCAAGCTCACTTGAAAGGCAGTCTGGAAGTTGATATAGGTTTTGGGTAAAAAACTCCAGGTGGCCAGGGCCCTGCCGCCTACCGAAAACATGCCGAGGGCGTCGGAAAAGCGCTTCTGCGCCCAAAAATCTACATACCAGCCGCGGAGCGGAAAGGGGATGAAATCAACATTGAAATACTGATAATTGGCCAACAGATCGAAGTAGGACGCCCTGGTTTGGCCAGCCAGATACTTGGGGTTGAGGTAAAAGAAGGCGGAGTCAATTTTTTCCTGGCCAAAAATGGAGCGCAGGTAAAAGCGTTGCTGGCTGCCTTTGCGGTGCGAAAAAGTAGCCTCGGCCCGCAGGTATTGTCGGCCAAAGTTGGGCAGCGATTGGAATTGCTGGCGGTTGCTATCGGTAGCATAGTTCAGCTCGCGGTTGCGGCCCACGCTCAGTCCTACCGTAAAGCCTTTTTCCATTTTGCGGTCTACAAACGGAAGCTGGTACTTGAATTCCAACTGCTGGGTATAGCCCCCAATGATCCACAGGTTCAGTTTATCGTTGCGGCCCGTCACATTGTTGTGGCTCAGTTTGGCGCCAAAGTTTACCCGCTCCAGGCTGGCTTT
>CANHEC010000056.1 GCA_947459455.1 Chitinophagaceae bacterium | reverse complement strand
CAGGATGAATGGTACAACTACCGGGAGCAGCTGGTAGAAAGCTTTGTAGCCAAGGCCAGCGGTATGGAAGACCTGCTGCAGGAAGCGCTGAAACGAGCTGCCGAAGACCGCCACATCAGCCACCTGGCTTTTCCTTTTGCGCCCGGCGATGCACGTAGCAAGCAGCAGGCAGCCGCCCTGGCCCGGCAGGTGGCCAGCCAGCTGGCAGGTGGCCTGCGTTTTGAAGAGGCGGTGAAGCGCCATGCCGGCGATGCAGATGAGCAGGCCCGTGGCGGCGAGGTAGGCTGGATTACACTGTTTACGCTGCCCTACAGCTATGAAAATGTGATTTACCAGCTGCCCCCCGGCCAAACCAGCCAGCCTGTGGCCGGTAGCGATGCCTTCCACTTATTTAGGGTAAACAAAGTGCGGCCGGCCGCGGGGCAGCGCAAGCTGGCGCAGATTCTGATTTTTAATGGTGAAAATCCCACGCCGGAAAGTATAGCTGCCGGCAAAAAAACAGCCGACTCGGTATACCAATTGCTGCAGTCAGGTTTGTCGTTTGAGCAGGCAGCCTTGCAGTACAGCGCCGACCGATCATCGTACGCGGTGGGTGGCGTGCTGCCGCCAGTGGGGGTGGGTACCTACGATGCCAGCTTCGAAAACGCAGCCTTTGCGCTGCAAAAAACCGGCGAAGTTTCAGCCCCGTTTCTGACCAGCTATGGCTGGCACCTGGTAAAGCTGCTGGAGAAAATACCCGCCACCAGCCCCGACAATGAAGAAGCCGTGGCCAACCTGCGCCAGCAGCTGCAAAGCAGCGACCGGGCCGAGCTGGCCCGCCAGGCCGCTATCGAGAAAAAGTACGCCCTGTTGAAACTGAAAGAAATGCCCGTGAACAAAGCGGCCCTCTGGCGCTATACCGACTCGGCCCTGCGCAATAGCAGCACCACCGGTATGCCGGTGCAAAACAAAACCGTGTTGTTTTCGGTTGGGCCCGATAAAACGCTGGCCGAAAACTGGGTAATGTACAACCGGGCGGTGGGCAACTGGCGATCGGCCGACTACGAAAAGCGCTACCGCGACTACCTGCGCCAATCGGCTACCACTTATTATCGGCAGCACCTCGAAAAGCTGGAGCCCACTTTTGCCGATCAGTTGCAGGAATTCAAAGATGCCAATATGCTGTTTGCTGCCATGGAAAAGGAAGTGTGGGCCAGGGCCAATGTCGACACAACCGGCTTGCAGCAGTATTACGCGGCAAACAAAAGCAAGTATGTGTGGGGCGATGGTGCCCTGGCCCTGGTAGTAACGGCTACCGACTCATTGTCGGCGGTACGCTTTGGGCAGGCACTGGCTAAAGACGCCAGCCAATGGCGCCAATACCTGGAGCAGTGGAAAGAAACCGCGGTGGCCGACAGCGGCCGATTTGAAGCCAGCCAACTGCCAGCCGCAGCCTGGCCACCGGTAGCCGGCTCGGCTACTGCGCTGCAGAAAAATGAACTGGACGGTAGTTTCAGCTTTACCCACATACTGGCGGCCAAGCCAGGTGGCGATATCCGCAGTTTTGAGGAAGCCCGCGGCTACGCCCTGAGCGACTACCAGCAGCTGCTGGAAACCCGCTGGATAGAGCGGCTGCGCCGCAAATACCCCGTGCAGATAAACCAACCTGCCTGGGAGGCACTGCTGAAGTAAGGGCGGTAATTCTTTCTGCCATCGAGTGTACTTTTTGGCATTGGCAGCGTCTAACTGTTGGCGTAGCATCATCGCTTACCAGCTTTTATCCTGCGCATGCTATCATGAAAAAACAAGTAGCTATGAAAACTTTGCGTGCAATAATTGTAGGAATGGCCCTGCTGATGGGCAGCCAACTGATGGCTCAGGATGGGCCGCGCCAGCCCTTGCCGGTACCCGAGCGGGTGGCCCGCACCATCGAGCGACTGAAGCCCGAGTTGAACCTGACCGAAACGCAGGTGAAGAGCATCACGCCGGTGTATACCGATTTTTATACGGAGATGGATAAGCTGCGCGGTGGTGGCGAACGCCCCAGCCCCGAAGCCCGCCAAAAGCTGATAGATACCCGCGACGAAAAGCTGAAAAAAATACTGAGTGAAGAGCAGATGAAGAAGCTGAAAGAACTGGAAGAGCAGATGCGCCAGCGCCGCCCCAATGGATAGCGCAGCAGGCGGTATGAAGCTTCTCTGCTAACTGCACCATGGGACACGGATGCCCGCGGATTAGCTGATTTGCACTGATTTTTTTACCCAACTGCTTTTGTTATCGCCCTTCGGCTCTTCGACAGGCTCAGAGCGCAGGGCAGCAGGTGGTACAAGACTCCCCCTGCAAACTGCCAAATGCAAATTGCGAACTGAACTTCGTCTCCGATTCGTGAGATCCCTCACTGCGTTCGGGATGACGGAGAGCAGTTGCCAGTTGTTGGTTGTTTGGTGTTGGGGGCAAAGGCGTACCAATTGTCATTCGCCATTTAGCCCAAAGGGCCGCCCAGCAAACTGCCCATTGCCAACCAGGCAGCATATCTCGTCTCCGGACTTCCCTGCAAACTGCCAAATGCAAATTGCAAACTGAACTTCGTCTCCGATTCGTGAGATCCCTCACTGCGTTCGGAATGAAGGAATACGAAGTGGTACGAAACCAAAACTGCCATCCGCCAACCGTCATCCGCCATCTAGCAGCCCTGCCAACTGCTTTACAGGCTAATGCCCTTGGCCAAGGCCCCGTAAGCTATGGCACATACCTCGCCTTTGTCGTTGCTGAGTTCGACCGTGCCAAATACGCGGTTGCCCACTACTTTTTGTGTAATGGCGGTAGCCTGCAGGCTGCTGGTGCGAAATGGCTTGAGGTAGTGCACCGTTAGCTGGGCAGTAGCGGTCATACCGTCTTTGTAATGCAGCAGTCCCAACAGGCCCAGCGCCAAATCGGCTACGGCGGCAATAAACCCACCATGTACTGCATCGCTGCCGATGCCGCCCTGGTGCACCGCTTTTATTTCATCTACCAGTACTACCGGCTGTTCGGGGTTGGCCAGGCTCACCCTGGCGCCCAGGTACTGCAGCTGTACCGATTGGTTAAACAGGTCTTCGAGGTCTTTCCAGCGACCGGCTACTGCGTAGTCGCGGTATTTGTACAACTGTGTCAGGTTCATGGCTATCAAAAAAAATAAAAAGAAAGCGCCGACTACTGCCGGGCTGATAAAGCTAAGGCAACCGCGCCATAGCCCGTGCCAAGGGTTTGTCGTAAAATCGGGGGCATTCATCGGTAGTTCGCTGTTGCACTGTTGATGTAACTGTAGTTTCGCCTCAGCATTTGCAAAAGCCGCTACCCGGCTGCTTTTACAGGTGCCCACCCTACCTTAAACAGATGAACCTCTTTGTGAACTGGCTGGTCCGGTGCACAACGAGGTTTTGTTTTTTGACCTAAACCCGACATAACCCCCTTAGCGCATGAAACAGCTAGCAGTATGGATGCTGGCAGCAGTTTGCTGTCTCAGCCTGCAATCCTACAGCCAGGCCAACCGATTTTACCGCACCCGCCAGGATGGTAACTGGAATAGCACCAACACCTGGGAGTGGAGTACGGATAATGCCAACTGGGACCGTACAGGGCTGGTGGTACCCACCAGTGCTTCGTCCAATATCTTCATCCGCAATACGCACGACGTCACCATTTCGGATACCCGTACTGTCGATCAAATTGAAGTGCAGTCGGGCGGCCAGCTCATTGTGAACGCCTCGGGTTGTCAAATCAACAGCACCATTGTGATAGGCACCCTGGACCTGAATGCTACCACCACCCTGACCGGCCTGACGGTTCGGGCCAATGGTACGGCCATCATTGATGGAGCGGTAACGCTGAGCACCACCGTGGTAGATGCCAATGGCACTATGCGCTTTACCAACAGTGGCAGTCTGAGCATTGCCAACGGCACCGGCGATGACCTGCTGATAAACGGCACCCTGCAGGATGAAAACCAGAATGGCACCCTGCCCAGCTTTGCGGCCAGCAGCCTGCTGCGGGTAGGTACCGGTGGTCGCATCCGCATCAATGCCTGGGACAATAACATACACGCCTGGGCCAGCAATGGCACCGGCAACCTGAGCGCCCATATGCAGTGGAATCACCAGTCGGTGTACGAAATAAACATCGACCTGAAAAACACCGCCAACGGCTTTGGTGATGGCCTGACCTTCTTTCCGAATGCCGGTAGCAGCACCATCCCCACTTTCAGGCTGGCCATGGCGCCCGACAATAGCGGCGGAGATGCCTTCAGCGCCTTTGGCGGCAGCAGCAACACGGTCATCAATGGCCTGCTGGAAATTCCTGGTACCAGTGCCGAAATGTTTTGGGCAGGTACCGGTAGCAAAACATTCAGAAACGGCATCAATGCTGCGGCGCCTGTTTGGCAAACCAATGGCTGCGGTACCTTTTTAATAAGTGGAGCCACCTCGGTATTGGCCGGTGCTGGCGATATTGTTTTGAATAACAATGGCATGAGGATTACTGCTGGCATTTGCAGCCTTACCAGCAATAAGGCGTTCTCTGTTTTAAATGGCACCAGCAACCAGGTACTGGAGGTACGAGGCGGTGCTACGCTGGATTTTCAAGGTTTCACGCTGTCGCAGTTATCATCATTCATCACACCTACTTTGAATGTGCAAAACAATGCCACCCTCATTTCGGCCAATAGTACCGGCCTAAACGGGAGTATTGTTAGTTTGTACAACCCTGTATTTGCCGATTCCGTGCACTTTACTTTTGACGGCACTGCCAACCAAACCATGGGCAGCTTGCTGCCCGCTACCGTGGGCAACCTCACCATCGACAACAGCAGCACCAGCGCTACCATCAGCGCCAGCAACAGTACTGCCCTGCGGGTAAAAGGAAACCTGAACATCAACCGCGGCATACTGACCCTGAATGCTACCAGCGGTGCCGATCTGTATGTGCAGGGCCACTTCACCCGTCATTTTTCAAACGGTGGCTTTACCCAAAATGGCCGTACGGTGTTCTTTACCGGTACGGGAGTGTCCGACATCAGCACGCCCAATTTTCCGGGTGCCAGTGGCACGCCAGCCAGCCAGCAGCAGTTTGGCCTGCTGGTAATAGAAAAGACCAGTGGCGGCAGCGTACGCCTGCAAACCAATACCGGCGTGAATACCAGGCTGACCCTGACCAGTGGTTTGATAGATGCAACCGCCTATGCTTTGTTTATACACAACCAGGCACCCGATGATAACGCCAGCAACGGCATCATTGGTGGCAGCAGCACAGCTTACATTGATGGCGTATTGTACCGCCAGATACAAACCAATAGCAGCCTTAGTGGCAATTATAGTTTTCCCATTGGCAAATCGGCCAGCCACGGCTACCGGCCGCTGATGCTGGCCAGCAGCACCAGTGCCAGCACCGCAGCTTCGCTTTTCAAAGGCGAATACTTTGGTGGTAGTGGCACCGTGGCCCCTGCCGATGCTAACAACGATATCTTCTCGGGCAGTGTCACCGGCATATTGCGGGATGCCTACTGGCAGCTGGACCGTGTGACCGGCACCGTAAATGCCCGGGTAGGCCTGCAGTACAGCGAGCCTGCCGGCAGCGGCCGCTGGCGCAATGCCAACAACATGGTGCTAAGCCCCGGCACCGGCAACAATGTGGCCGTGGTGCACGGTAGCGCCAGCCCCAATGGCCTGGGTGGTACCACCTGGGGCTTTACAAAGGCCGATTTTGCCTTTGCTACCGGCGGCAGTTTTCCCGAAACCCGCCCAGTGCAATCGAGCGGCTGGGTATGGAGCAATGTGCTGAGCAGCTTCAGCCCGTTCAGCATTGGGTTTGCCGGTCCGGCCCTGCTGGAGCTGGTGCTGCCGGTGAAGCTGCTGAGCTTTGAAGCCAGCTGGCAGCAGCAGGATGCCCGCCTGCGCTGGCGCATAGACAGCGACCGCGACCTGCAGTATGTAGAAGTATGGCACAGCACCGATGGCCGCAACTACCGCCGCCTGCAACAGCTGATGCCCGCCGGCACCCAATACCAGTGGCTGCATACCAGCCCCGGCGCCGGCCTGCACTACTATCAGCTCACCGTGGTAGAAAAGACCGGCCGCCGCTACCAAAGCGCCGTGCAAATGCTGCGGGCCGATGGCCGTGCGGCCAATCAGGTGCGCCTGGGTGGCAGCATGCAAAGCCCGCTGCTGCTGGTAGAAAGTGCCGTGGCCCAGCCCCTGCACTACCGCCTGCTGGACCAGCAGGGCCGCCTGCTGCAAGCCGGCAGCTGGCCCGTAGCCGCCGGCAGCCAGCAATTGATGCTGACCAACCTGCCCGTACAGCCGGGCGTGTACCTGATACAAACCATGCTGGGCACCCAGGCCCAGCCTACCTTACGCTGGGTGCGTGCTCAATAGTTGTCGTTGCTGGCAGTACTTCAGAGCGGGCCCTGGCTGGCCACCGGCTTGCCGGTGGCCTTTTTTTTGTTGAACGGGGTCCGGGGCAGGCTTCGGCTTTACGGTAAATTATTGTTGCACTATTTATCGGAAAATCTATCTTCGTTACAACCCTGGAACCTGGTGCACCCACATCAGTTTCCTCCCGACCACATTCTTTTCTGTAGCTTACTAGCCTGTTGGTAACCCCCTCACCGGTATTGCCTGGCCTTGGCTGTGCATACCCTAAACCTTTGTTGACTGCCATGAGAATGGTAACACGACTGCTGTATTTGGCCTGCGGCACTATCTCTTCGATTAAGAGTAGTCGGCCAACGATTTTAAGTACGTGGCTGATTGCCTTAGCGTTCGTTGTCCCTCAGGTTACTATCGCTCAAAACTCCTTCAACTCTGGAGACGGTTGGGGTGCAGGATGGGGAACAGGTGCAGGTTTCCTACCAAGTGCTGGCACCTCACTGATTTATACAACCACCAATACCAATGGAGCAGGAAATCGTTTCTTTCGATTTTTTGGTAATGGTACACCTTGCGGTCACTATGGTCCGCAGAATGCGGCAAATCAGCAATTCAACTTCAGTCAGACGTACGCAGGCTTATTGTGCGACAATGGTCAGGGTGCCTACTTTGTAAATGTGGCTAATACAACCAACAACTACATTTTCAAATCGGCGGGCGTTAGCGCTGCTTCCATCGTTGTTTTCGAAGTGCAAGGCCCGGTTCGCTCGGTTAGTTCGGTCACGCAATCTCCGGTAAGTACATCAGTTATACCGGGAAGTGCAGTAACTATCACTGCTAACCTAAGCGGAAATTTGAGTACTGGTCAAAATGTATACCTGCGGTATACTACCAACAACTATACTAACTCAACTGTGGTGGCTATGACGGGTAGCGGCACCACCTACACCGCCAGCATTCCCGCCGGCACCAATACAGCCGGTGCCAATGTATCGTACTACGTGTTTACCTCGGGCCCCAACAATGTAGCTACCAATGGCAGCAACGCTGACTTCTATACGATTAACCTTAACAATAACGCCGGGGCAAACTATACCTATACGGTGCTGAGCCCGGCTACCATTTACCAACACAATTTTGGAACTACTACCATCACTGCGCATCCATATACAGTAGCGCCAGGCGTTTTCGCTACCAATCTCAGCAACTCCAGTTGGGCAAACAGCAATAGCGCATGGACTAGTTCTGTCGGTAGCGCAGGCGAGGCTATTACATTAAGCAACTCTTCTGGAACTCCAACCATCACGTTAACGTTTGATGTTGCATCTGGATTTGCTGTCAACGTGACGTCTTTTAACTTTTGGCGAGGAAGAAGTGCGACCGGCGCCCAGAATTGGTCCTTGGCCATTAATGGCACTGCAGTTGGTTCTGGCACGGTACCTGAAACGGGCGCCGCCATCGGCAACACCAGTGTTTCCAATGCCGTGAATGGCCTGACCGGTACTGTGACCGTTGTTTTGTCCCTATCGGGTGCTTCGAGTACTGGCACTTTCCGCCTCGACGATTTCACTCTCAACGGCATCGTGTACCCCCTACCTGGTCCTACAGCAGCGGTGCAGTCGCCGGTGGGCACCACCATCGCCAATGGCGGAAGCCGGGCCAGCTTTGGCAGTATCGTTGTTGGTACGACGGCCGATTTTCCCGTACGCATCCGCAACCTTGGTGGCACCAATACCCTCACGGTGAATAGCATCAACTTCGGCGGTGCCAATGCCGGCGACCTGACTCTGGTAACACCGCCCACTTTTCCCTTCAATGTGGCGCCCGGTGCCTTTCAGGATATCACCGTGCGGGTGGCCCCCGGTGCCGTAGGTGCCCGTGCCGCCACCATGACGGTAGCCAGCAACGATGTAAGCGGCAATGCCAGCTATGTGATCAACCTGAGTGCTACGGGCATCTCCAGTACTGCCAGCGATGTCATTGATAATACGACTTACAGTAGTGCTTCTCCGGATTTTAATATCAATACCCAGTATATAAATTTCGTGAACAGCACACAGAACAGTAATGACAAGCCTGTTGTGATGAAGTTCAGAATCCGAGATGGTGGCGCCGGTGCTCCGGATGCTGACAACTTGCCGACCAGCCTTACTGCTATTAGTTTCACGGTACGAAATACAAGTGGAGTTGATCGTAGCAATTTCATCCAAACAGCAGTACTTACCACAGAGGCCGGCACAGTATTAAATCTGACGCCACCTACTATCACTGGTGGTGAAATCCAGTTTACTGGACTGAGTGCGGCAGCATTTACGGTTCCAGATAATGGAGCGTCTGCTTCGAATTTACATCTACGAGTTTCGTTTGTTGCGGCAAACGTCAT
>CANHEC010000055.1 GCA_947459455.1 Chitinophagaceae bacterium | reverse complement strand
TAAGCCACCCGGCCAGCATGAGCCATGCCGGCGTAAGCCGCGAAGACCGCTTGCTGTTTGGCATTGGTGATGGACTGATACGCATGAGCGTGGGCATCGAAAATGTACAGGACATACTGGCCGATCTTGACCAGGCACTGGCAACGACCATGTAGCGCCATTCATCCTGCCAAAGGCGTCATTCATGCCAGAAATGAAGGGTTGAATTTAGCACGGTGCCCTACCTTTCGGTGGCGCAGCAAAAGCCGCTGCGCTTTCCATCTATTTTCCTAAATAAACAATTCGCCCCATGAAACATTGGCTCGGAATCATTTTGCTGCTTTGCAGCTTTGCTGGTTTTGCACAAAAAAAAGCGCCGGCTGCACCGGCTACCGATGCCCGCCTGGCAGGGCTTGATGCCCAACTGGAAGCAGTGCTGAAAGCCAGCAGGGCCGGTGGCTTTGCGGTAGCCATTGTAGACCGGAACCAGGTGATATATGCCAAAGGATTTGGCTACAGCAATGCCGATAAAAAAATAGCAGCCAGCCCGCAAACACTGTATGCCATTGGCTCGTGTACCAAGGCATTCACCTCATCGCTGATGGGCCTGCTGCAAAAAAGCGGCAAGGTCGACTTTGATAAACCCGTGCGGGAATACCTGCCCGAGCTGAAGTTTTACAACGATGCCATGAACAACAGCAGCGCCTTGCGAGACATGATGAGCCACCGCACCGGCCTGCCGCGGCACGATCTCAGCTGGTACCTCTTTCCCACCACCCGCGATAGCCTGATACAGCGTATACAATATCAGGAACCTACCGCCGGTCCCCGGCTACGCTGGCAGTACAACAACTTTATGTTTTTGGCACAAGGAAAACTGGCCGAAAAAATGTGGGGTAAAAGCTGGGAACAGATTACCAAAGAGCAGCTGCTGACACCGCTGGGTATGCAAAACAGCTACTTCACTGCCAAAGACATCATGAGCAAACCGGAGTTGGCCATTCCATACGGCCTGGCAAAAGACAGCAGCTTGAAGATACTTGACCACTACCCGATTAACGGCATGGGTCCGGCCGGTAGCATATACAGCAGTGTAAGCGACATGGCACGCTGGGTGCAATGCTGGATATACGGAGGTAAGCTGAACGGCAAAGAAGTGCTACCCGCCAGTTATGTGCAGGAAGCTATTAGTTCGCAAATGGTGGTAAATGCAGCGCCACCCAGCATGCGCCGCCCCGATATTCAGTTTGGCACTTATGGTTTCGGTTGGTCGCTCACTTCGTACAAGGGCCATTACCGGGTAGAGCACGGTGGCAATATTGATGGCTTTAGTGCCAGCACCAGCTTCTTCCCTACCGATAGCGTGGGCATTGTGGTGCTGGTAAACCAGGACGCCAGCTGGGTGCCTGCTACTGTACGAAATATCATAGCCGACCGTTTGCTGAAAACAACCCCGTACGATTGGCTGGGCGAGCAAATCAAAGATTTGAAAAAAGCCAAAGCCGCAGCCGATAGTGCCAATAAGGCTACCGCTAAGCAGCCAAGAAATAAGTACACGCATCCACTGGCCGATTATGCCGGGCTGTACAATCATCCCGGCTATGGCACTATGGACTTGTTTGTACGCAACGATTCGCTGCTGGGCCGCACCAGCAAGTACGATATGTGGCTGGAGCCCTGGAACTACGATGTGTTTGTACCCTATGCGATTGAAAAAGGCGAAAAGCTGGACACCACCGAGCGCCCATCATTTCGGCTACAGTTTTTACCCGATGTAAATGGCGAGATCAGCCACGTCCGTTTTATCGGCATCGAAGACCCGGCCATTACGCTCGACTTTAAGCGCCAACCAAAGCCCGCCACTGCCAGCAGCGAGCTGCTAAAGGAGCTGGCAGGCACTTACCTGCTGCCGGGCGTAGAGGTGAGTGTATATGTAAAAAATGAAACCTTATATGCACTGGTACCCGGCCAGCCCGACTATGAGCTGGTATACCTCGGCAACGACAAATTCAAACTGAAAGTACTGGATGGCTTTTACATGCAGTTTGACCGCGATGCTAACAAAGCAGTGAAATCGGCGTCATTTGTGCAGCCCAACGGCACCTTTACGGCCAATAGAAAGCAGTAAGCAGCCGAGGGGCTGGTAGCAGCGGTGCAGTACCCGGCAGTGGTACCCGCTGCTGCGGGGTTCGCTACGCTACCGCCCCCGCCTGCGGCGGGGGCCAGGCCCTTCGCATCGGGCAGCCCATCAGCTTTGTGCAGGGCCCGGCTTTCCATCACTGTGTTTAGCATCCCATCACCTTCTATCTTCCATCTTCATGTCATTACCCTCTATCATCATCAGGCCGGCCGTGCAGCAAGATTGTAAGCGCCTGATGGCCCTGGTGCACGAACTGGCCGAGTACGAAAAAGCACCGCACGAAGTCACCGTAGCATTCGATCATTTTGTAGAAAGCGGCTTTGGCCCCCAACCCGTATGGTGGGCACTGGTAGCCGAAGTAGATGGCCGTGTAGAAGGCTTTGCCCTGTACTACATCCGCTATAGCACCTGGAAGGGACAGGCCATGTACCTCGAAGATATTTTGGTAACAGAAGCCATGCGGGGCCAGGGCCTGGGCAAACAGCTGTTTGATGCACTGATAGCAGAAGCCCAGCAAAAGCAGCTGAAGCGCATCGTATGGCAGGTATTGGAATGGAATGAACCAGCCATCCGGTTTTATAAAAAGTACCAGGCCCACTTCGATGCCGAGTGGATCAATTGCAGCATCGAGGTAGGCTAGAAAAACATTGCGCCCCGCTTCCAGCGGGGCGCATTTGTGTATGGTCGTTTTCAGAAAAAAACGCTGATCAGCTCAATCCTTCTACCACTGCTTCCTTATTGATTTTTCCCACCAGCCCCTGCAGCACTTTGCCCGGCCCGCACTCGGTAAAGCGGCTGGCACCGTCGGCTATCATGGCTTGTACACTTTGGGTCCAGCGCACCGGGCCCGTCAGCTGGTGAATCAGGTTGGTTTTAATTTCTACCGGCCTGTGCACGGCATGTGCCACTACATTTTGATACACCGGGCATACCGGCGTGGCAAATACAGTGCCTTCAATAGCGGCCACCAGCTCTTCTTCGGCGTGTATCATCAGCGGGCTGTGAAAGGCTCCGCCTACCGGCAGCGGCAGGGCTCGCTTGGCGCCTGCTTCTTTCAGCTTGATGCAAGCTTCTTCAATGCCTTTTACACTACCACTAATCACCAATTGGCCCGGGCAATTGTAGTTGGCTGCTACCACCACTTCTTCTATCGCATCGCACACTTGCTCTACCACTTTATCATCCAGGCCCAAAATGGCTGCCATGGTACCAGGCTCCCGCTCGGTAGCATGCTGCATGGCACGGGCACGGGCTTTTACCAGGTATAGCCCGTCTTGAAAGCTGAGGCACTTGTTTGCCACCAAAGCGGTGAACTCGCCCAGCGAGTGACCTGCCACCATGTGTGGCTCGGCCGTGGCTAGCACTTTAAACGCTACATACGAATGCAGAAAAACAGCCGGCTGCGTCACACGGGTTTGGCGCAGGTCTTCTTCACTGCCATCGAACATGATATCGGAAATGCGAAAGCCCAATATCTCGTTGGCCTGTTCAAACAATTCACGGGCCTCGGCGCTGCTTTCGTACAGCTGCCTGCCCATACCGCTAAACTGTGCGCCCTGTCCAGGAAAAATAAATGCATGTTTTGACATAGCAATACAAATGAGTAAGCAGCGAAAATAATGGATGGCTGCTTAATGAAGATTAGCTGAAATGAGGCGCAAGAATTCACTGCGGGTCGTCTCGTTGCGAAACTCGCCGCTAAATGCCGAAGTGGTGGTCACGCTGTTTTGCTTGCTTACGCCCCGCATCATCATACAAAAATGGCTGGCCTCTACCACTACCGCTACGCCAAGTGGCTTCAGGGCATGATCGATGGCTTCCAGCACCTGCGAGGTAAGCCGCTCCTGCACCTGCAGGCGGCGGGCAAACACATCTACCACCCGGGCTATTTTGCTGAGGCCTGTAATGTAGCCATTGGGTATATAGGCCACATGCGCTTTGCCTACAAAGGGCAGCATGTGATGTTCGCAAAGGCTGTACAGTTCTATATCCTTCACAATCACCATTTCGCTTACGTCTTCATGAAACTTGGCCGAGTTCAGGATCTTTTCAGCATCCTGCTGATAGCCCTGCGTCAGGTACTGCATGGCCTTGGCCACCCGCTCCGGTGTCTTCAGCAGGCCTTCCCGGTGTGGGTCTTCGCCCAGCAATTGCAAGGTTTGTGTGTAAGCGGCTGCCAGTCCCACCGTTACCTGCTCGTCGTAATGTTCATTTTTTTGGTAAGCCATGTTGGAGATTGTTTGTTGCTGGTACACGCAACAGCAGTCAATTGTTGCATGAGCATGCCCGGTTCATCAGCGAAGCTACCCGTTATTCGGGCAGATAAAACTCGCCTTTCATATACAGCACAGCCTGTCCGCCCAGTATCACCCGTTCGCCGCGGTCTTCGCACACCAGTACACCGCCCCGGGGCGATATCTGGCGGCACAGCAATTGTGTCTTTCCAAGCCGCCGGCTCCAGTATGGCACCACATTGCAGTGGGCACTGCCGGTTACCGGGTCTTCGTCTACGCCGGCTTTCGGAAAAAAGCAACGCGATACCGCATCGGCTACATCGCCCGGCGCTGTTACTATCACGCCTGTGGTATCCAACTGCTTCAGCAGGCTCATATCGGGCTGCAGGGCAGCCACGCTGGCTTCGTCTTTCAGCACCACAAAATAGTCGCGGCTCTTCAGTACTTCTTCTGCAGCCGGGTGGCCCAGCGCTTGTAGCAGCAGTGGCGGCACCTCGGTTGGCAGCGGCATGCGGCTCGGAAAATCGAGCAGGTACCAATCACCGTCAATCGTCACTTCCAGGTTGCCTACTTTTTCGGTACTGAAAATGAGACGGTCTTCGCCCAGCTCCAGCAGCTTGCTGATGACGAAGGCAGCCGCTATGGTGGCATGGCCACACAGGTCTATTTCGAGCGTGGGTGTAAACCAGCGGATATGAAAATGTGCACCGGCTTCGTTATCGGGCGGCAGCGGTACAAAAAAAGCGGTCTCAGCCAGGTTGTTTTCCATGGCCAACTGCTGCATGGTTGCTTCCGGCAGCCAGCTACGCAGCGGCACAATGGCGGCAGGGTTGCCTTTCAATACTTCGTTGGTGAAAGCATCAACCTGATAAATGGGCAGTGTCATGTGTTGGTGTTTTTTTGAATGGGTGGTAGCGATAGCTGATATCGCACTGCTACCATCCTGATGAGTACAATACTGCAGATACACAGCACCTGGTTCACCGTATTGTCGATACCAAGGTAGCGCAAGCCAAAAAACAGCACGCCGCCTGCTATACAAGCGGACGCATAAATTTCCTTGTGGAAAATAAGGGGCACCTGATTGAGCAATACATCACGAATAACGCCGCCAAAGCAAGCACTGATAGTACCCAATGCAATGGCCATGCCCGGCGAAAAGCCAGCCTGCAGCGCTACATCTACCCCTGCCAGTGTAAACAGGCCCAGCCCCAGCGAATCGAACAAGAACAAGGTGTTGCGCAGCTTGCGGTACAGCCCGTTTACCAGCATGGTTACGGTAGCGCCTGCCAGTATAATGGCAATGGTTTGTTCATTGCGCATCCATGCTACCGGGGTGTTGCCAATGAGCACATCGCGGAGGGTGCCGCCGCCTACGGCCGTTACAAAAGAAATGATCAACACCCCAAACACATCGAGCTTGCGCACAATGGCCTGCCGGGCACCGCTGATGGCAAAAGCCGCGGTACCCAGCAGGTCAATGATTTCCAGAAAGTTGATTTCGGCCATTCTGGAGGTTGCTTTTTACTACCCCGGCTGTGAAGAAAAGGCAAATCTAATCTAATGGTGCCGTAATGAAAAGCACCTAAATGGTGGCCGTATGAAAGCTCCACAGTTGTGTATAATGACCCTGGCTGTGCAACAATTCATGATGCGACCCTTGCTCTACCAATTGGCCCTTGTGCAGCACCAAAATGTTGTTGCAATGCTTAATGGTCGTGAGCCGGTGGGCAATAATTATGATGGTTTTGCCCTGTGTTTGAAACCAGCGCAAAGCATCCTGTACTTTTTGTTCGCTGGTTGGGTCGAGGCTGCTGGTGGCTTCGTCTAATATGAGTATTTCGGGGTTTCTATACAACGCCCTTGCAATGGCCAACCGCTGCCGTTGCCCGCCCGACAGGTTTACACCTTGCTCACTTACAATGCTGTTATAGGTATTGGGCAGTTGCTGTATAAACTCATCAATGCCAATGAGTTTTGAAAGAAATAAAATGCGTTGCATATCTGGCTCCGTCTCTCCTACTGCAATATTGTCTATAATGGTGCCGCTAAACAAGTCGATATGTTGTGGCACCACTCCCACCATTTGCCGCAAACTACTGTTGCTAATATGCTGGAGATCGAGCCCGCCAATGGTAATGTTACCCTCCTTTAACGGATATAAGTTCTGCAAAAGCGACAACAATGTGGATTTACCACTGCCACTTTCGCCTACAATGGCAGTGCTGTTGCCCTTTTTAATATTAAGGTGCAACCCATCAAATACGGTGGTGCGTGTACCATACCTAAATGAAACATTGTTGAACACTATATCGCCCATTAACTCAGGGGTAAGGATTACTTTATTGGCGTTGGTCTCCTCTGTTTCCAGGTCAATAATTTCGAAGAGACGATCGGCTGCAATGAGGGCATCCTGTATGTTTTTATTGGCCCCTATCAGCGAAGATGCAGGGCCGGTAAAATACCCAATGAGTGCATAAAAGGAAAGCAATTCGCCGGGTGAAAGCTCTCTGTTGATGACAAAATAGCTACCCGCCCACAACAAAATGATGGTAAAAAAACGGGTGAAAAATTCAGAACCTGTGCCTATTAACAACGAATAGACACTTGTTTTATAAATGGTACGCAACAAGTGTACAAATCTGTTTTCTGTTTTGTCATTGGCAAACTGCTCCAAACCAAAACGCTTGATGGTGCCAACCGCATTGAGACTTTCTACCAACTGGCTTTCGAGCTCAGCGCTTTCTTCCATCAGCCTGCGTTGCCACTTTTTATTCACCTTATTGCTTACCCAGTAAATAAGCAGGTACACTGGAATAATGGCTAACATAATAACGGCCAACTTCCAATAATATAAAAACATTAAGGTGATGCTGAAAAAGACAATCAGCCCGTTTACGACTATGTTCAATGCAACGGTATTAATAAACTCCCTGATCTTTACCGCATCATTCACCCGGCTAATGATTTCACCCACCCGCATAGTATCGAAAAAACGTTGCGGCAGTTTGAGTAAATGCTTATAGTAACCCAATATCAACCGGGCATCAATCATTTGCCCGGTTTGTAAGCCGAACAAAGTTTTGTATCCACCAATGATGAGTTGAAAAATAAGTATCACTATCATGGCCACACTCATCAGGTTAAGCAAGCGTACGTTTCCTTCTACCAATACAAAATCAATAATTTTTTGCATGTAGATGGAAGTGCTTAAACCCAGAATGGTATACACCAGTGCACCCACCAAGGCCTGCACCATGATGGCTGTATGTGGTTTTATCAATTCCCAGAAGCGTTGTCTGTTGCTGATCTTCTGCTTTCCCGGCACAAAGCCATCATCGGGCAGCAGCAGCACTATCACACCACTCCATTTCCCCTGAAATACAGCAAGTGCTTCTTTGTGAAAGGACCCATCGCCGGGGTCCATATAGGTTACATGCTTCTTGGTAGCTTTGTACAGTACCACAAAGTGGTGCAGTCCATTTTTTAGCACCACATGCACAATGGCAGGCAGTGGAATTTTTTGTAAACTGTCTAACTGCCCTTTGGCTCCTTTTGCCTGAAAGCCCAATCTTTCAGCTGCCTCTATCAACCCTAATACATTGGTGCCCCACTTATCGGTACCCGCATACTGGCGTATCCGGCTTACCGGCAGCTGCAAATTGTAGTGCATGGCAACAGATGCCAAACAAGCTGCTCCGCAATCGGTGATATCTCGTTGTTTGATGCGTACTTTCTTCCTCATGGGTTGGTGGCGGGAGTGGGTGGCGCTGTCGGGTTCAGCCAGTCGTCTACTTTATCAAATAGGAGTTGCCACAGGGTTCGCTCGGCCACTACAAACCTGGCCTGAAAAGTGAGCCCCTTTCTTAATTCGCCTTTGTAGCCGTTTTTTAATAGCAACTGGGCACGATCAAAACGGCAACGCACCTTAAACACCGGCTTGTTTTCTACGAGGGTAAAGTCGTTGTCGATGGCCATAATGCTACCGGTAAGAATGCCGAAATAATTGTAATCAAACGCATCTATCTGAAACCGTGCCGGCTGCCCTAGCTTAAGCAAACCTACATCGCGGGTGCTTACATAACACTCACCAATAAGCTGGCTTTGTGGTGAAATGACGCAGAAGGTTTCTCCAGCCGAAACGAAACCGCCAGCATAGCGGGTATTGATGTTTTGTACCACGCCGCCTACCGGTGAGTACAAATAGTGGTTGCGCTTATCTATTTCAATTTGCTGTTGCTGGGCGGCAAACTGCGATACTTCTAATTGGTACCGTTGCAAATCGGCCTGCCAGTTGGCGAGCTGTTCCTCCTTAAATGCCTCAAAAGCAGCAGTCAACCTTTCTGCTTCGATTTCTTTATCAAAATGCTCTTTGGGTGCTATTACTTTGCTTTTGATGAGCTGGCTGTTGATATCCTGCTCTTTTTTTACT
>CANHEC010000054.1 GCA_947459455.1 Chitinophagaceae bacterium | reverse complement strand
GATACCAGCCGTCAACTTACCAATGTGAAGCCTGTGAAAATTGGTGAACAACTGTTCTACCAATTGTACAGCAATGCTCGTAATTGGAGAGGCAAAGTAGCGGAAACTGCAAAAAAGAAGGACTTAATGAAATCAATGGAAGTACCGCCACCTTCCATGGTGTATTTTGATCCTGTTAATCAGCAGCTGCTGCCAAATGGTGAGGAATGTTTTGCCCGGCATATGGCTGCTACTTTTAGCGGGCAACCACTCTCTGCTATTGAGAAAACTGAAGTAATTACCAAGTTTGAAGGCGAATACGGTTTCGTGAATAAGCGCTTGCCTGTTTGGAAAGTAAGTTATGCCAGCAATGGCAATGAACGATACTATGTAGAAACCAGCTCCGGCAAGTTAGGTGCTCATATCAACGATGCAGACCTTGCAGAGGGATACAGTTTTGCCATTTTGCACAAACATCATTTTATGGATTGGGGCGGCAAAGCAGTTCGCGACGCCAGTACAATGTTTTGGGCAGCTGGCGTTATTGCTATGAGTGTAGTAGGCCTTGTACTTTGGTGGAGGAGCCGGAGCAGAAAAGTTGATGTAGCTTAAAATGTAGCTACTGTGCATCTTAAATCTGCTTAGCCGGAACGAAAGACTGAGCCGCTTGCAACGTTGATTGCAAGCGGCTTTTTCACAACACAATCACCGTCACAAAATCTTTCGAAGCTACAGCGGGTATTTGCCAGGGGCGGCCCTGCCACTGCAGGGTGGTGCTGCCGGTGGCGGGTAAGGCATAGTCGATACCGTTCATAAACGGCGCTTGTCCAAACAGGCCGATCGGCTGCCGGCTGCTTTGTCCATCGGCATTGCTATCGTACAAAAACAGGGCCACTACCGTTTTGGCGGCGGGTGTAATGGCAGGCGTGTTCAGCGTATCGGTACCTATTTGCAGCGGTACAGCGCCGGGCGCAAAAGCCTGCTGCGGATTGAACAGCACCCACGCAGGTTGTTCATTTTTTGGAATGCCACCCAGCAGCAAGTTGACCATGCCGGTAGCTGGCAGGGTACGCAGGTACAAGGGCATGGGGCCCGCAGGCACCTGTGCAAAATAGTAGGCCACCGCACGACCACTAACGGGTTGGCACTTTACCCACAAGGGCTGCTGGAGCGGGGCCGGTAGCTGCAGCGTTGCTTTGCCATCGGCACCGGTTACGGCGGTGCGGGTGCTACCAGCGGGGCTGCCATTGGCCTGCAGCAGCTGGTAGGTGAGCGTGGCGCCGGCTTCGGGTTTGTTTTCGCCCATTTGCAGTACCTGCAGCTGTATGCTGGTGGCGGTAGTGGCAGGTTTCTTTGCTGGCTGCAGGCCGGCAAACTGCAGCACCGCAGCAGCGGTAGAGTCGCAGGTGACGAGGCCAAAATGATCGGGCGTATGCAGCTTCACATTGCTTGCACCGGGTATGTCTTTGCCGGGCACGGTGCGGTCGGCCAGGCTGTACACATTGAGGGTGGGTACACTGCCACCCGGGCCTGCAGGTGCTGCCATGGCGCGGCTGCCAATGTGCACATAGCCGGCTACCCGCTGGCTTCGTAGGCTATCGGCCAGGTATTGGTAGGCCAGGCTACCACCTGCTGAGTGCCCTACCATCAGCACCTGTGTGTGGCCGCTTTGCGCCAGTGCGGCCTGCACTACCGAGTCGAGACGTTTTACTTCCTGCGGGTTGCGGCTCAGCGTGTTCCAATCGTAGGGTATCAGGCTGCCAGTACACTGCCCGGCGGCCTGCAGCTGTGCGGCCAGTGGGGCATAGTTATCGCCGGCACCTAAAAAGCCGTGGATCAGAATAATGGGACGTTGCTGACAGTTTGATTTTTGTGCAAACAGACCGATAGCTGGTAGCCAGAGGCCGAGGCAAAGCAAGGATGGACACAAACGCTTCATGTGCTGAAGATAGTGCCGGGGCTGCTACACTGCATTTTTTGCCAATCATCAAAAAACGCCGAAACCGGCCGACGTGGCATAGCTTTTGCCAGCAGCTACCAGTACCTTGTAGCTGCTTTTGCCTTACCTCGATACCGCCACTGCCGCCATGACCGCCGACCAGGCAGCGCATTTGCTGCGCAGGGCTACCGCCGGCCCCACCAAAGCTGAGATTGCCGCTTTTACGGGCCTCACGCCTGTGCAGGCATACAATCAGCTGCTGGCCAATGTGAATTACTATCCCGAGCCCGTCATTCACCTCGATAAGAATCATCCCACTTTCGGGCAGGCGCTCAATAGCGCCACACCGTTTGATGGCGATTCCAACTTTGGTCGGGTACAGTCGGTACGTTTTTGGTGGCTGGGGCTGATGACCAACCAAAGCCGGCCGCCCAGCTTGCTCGAAAAGCTGGCGCTGTTTTGGCAAAACCATTTCGTGGTATCGTCGGAGGTGGTGACGGAGTACCGCTTTGTGTGGCGCTACCTCAATCTGATCCGGGATAACTCGCTGGGCAATTTTCGCACGTTTGTAAAACAGGTAACAGTAGACCCCGCCATGCTGGAATACCTGAATGGCACTGAAAACATAGCCGGTGCTCCCAACGAAAACTATGCTCGCGAACTGCAGGAGCTATTCACCGTGGGCGAAAAAGATTTTTACGGCAACTACAACTATACCGAGCAGGATGTGAAGGAAGCGGCCCGGGTGCTCACCGGCTGGCGCCATCATAACTATTGGTGGGGTGGTACTACTTCTATCAGCAGTTCATTTCAGCTCAGCCGGCACGATACCGGCAACAAAACATTTTCGGCCCGGTACAACAACACGGTCATTACCGGCAACAATACTACCAATGCAGGCAATGTTGAAGTAGATGCCCTCATCAACATGCTGCTGGCGCATCCGCAAACAGCCCGCTTTATTTGCCGAAAGCTGTACCGCTGGTATGTGAACCCCAATGTGACCGAGACCATTGAAAACAATGTGATCATTCCGCTGGCCAATTTTTTCAGCAGCCCGGCCAATAACTGGCAAATAGAGCCTGTGATCCGGCGCCTGCTTACCAGCGATATTTTCTTTGATATCAGCAACCGCGGTGCCATCATCAAATCGCCACTGGAATTGATTGCAGGGGCCTACCGATTGTTTAACCTGCCGCCACCTGCTGCCAGCACCGGGTGGGTGGGTGCCGAAAAATACCTGGGGGCCGTGTGGTGGCAAATGCTGTCGATGCAAATGCCCATTACATCGCAATCATCGGTCTTTGGCTACGAGCCTTACTACCTCGCTTCCCGCTCCAAAGGCTGGCTCAGTTCGGCTACGCTGGGGCTGCGCTACCAGTTTGCCGATTCACTCATCTGGCCCTGGCTGCAGGTCACGCCCAGCTATCGGCTTGGGCTCGATCTGGTATCGTGGGCGGTATCGCTGCAGCCATCGTTTGGCAATGTGGGAGCAGCAGCCTCCATCACTACCGAGCAGGTACTCGAAAGTTTTTCGCAGCACCTGTTTGTGTTTCCGCTCAGCCAGGCGCAAAAAGATTTTTTGATTGATACCATTATGATGCAGGGTATTCCTCGTAGCTCCTGGATTTTTGAATGGAACAGATTTCGGCAAAACCCCAATAATACCGACAACTACAACGGAGTGCGCTGGCGCCTGAGCCTGCTGATGCGCTACATGCTGCGCATGGCCGAGTTCCAGGTGTTTTAGTGCCGCATTTTTTCCATCTCAGCCTTCGTTTTCTCATCACCCCGTCATTTGCCACGCTACATGAAACGCCGAAAATTCATTACTGCATCTGCTCTTACCTCGCTGGCGCTGCCGCTGCGCATGAATGGCTTTGGCATGACGGCTCACAACGAGCTGAGCCCCCTCGTACAATCGCTGGGCAACACACCGGCCGCTACTGAAGACCGTATTTTGGTGATCATTAATCTGGTGGGTGGCAATGATGGATTGAACACCGTGATACCGCTATCGCAGTACGGCAACTACCAAACCCTGCGCAGCAATATTGCCATTCCTACCAATCGGGTGCTGCCGCTTACTGGTGTAGATGGCATCGGGCTGCATCCATCACTCACCGGCTTTCGCGACCTGTACAATGATGGCCTGATGAGCATTGTGCATGCCGCCGGCTACCCCAATGCCAACCAGAGCCATGCCCGCAGCTCCGACATTTGGATGACGGGCGTAAGTGCCGACCAATACGCCAGTACGGGCTGGGCAGGCCGCTACCTGCAGCAGCGTTTTGCCGGCTACCCCAATGGCTACCCCAGTGCCAGTATGGAAGATCCGCTGGCGCTGCAAATAGGCTATACTGCTACGCCTACGCTGCAGGGCGATGGCCAAAGCACCGGCATTACCATCAACGATGCGCAGACGTTTTACCAACTGATAGGTGAGAGTACCAACCAGGCGGGTACCGACCTGCCTTGCTGCGATGCCGGCGAGCTGATTGCTTTTGTGCGCCGCCAGCAAGTGCTGGCCGTGGGCTACAGCGCCGAGATAAAAGCTGCCGCCGATACCGGTGCCAACATGGCTACCTATCCCACGCAAAACCGCCTGGCCGATCAGCTGAAAATTGTAGCCCGCCTGATACATGGCGGCCTCAAGAGCAAAATCTATTTCGTGAGCCAGGATGGCTACGACACGCACTCTACCCAGGTAGATAGCCTGGATGTAACCACGGGCTCGCATGCACGCCTGCTGAAGGAATTGGGTGATGCGGTAAAAGCTTTTTATGCCGATCTGGCCCTGCAAGGCAGCCGCGACCGGGTGATGAGCATGACTTTTTCAGAGTTTGGCAGACGTGCCAATTCCAACCTGTCGCGGGGCACCGACCATGGACAGGCAGCGCCGCTGTTTTTGTTCGGCACGAATTTGCAAAAGCGGCAAATAGGCATGCCACCCGATTTGGTAGCCGACCTGCTGCCCAAAAACCCACAGCCATGGGATACACAGCGGGACATCGCCATGCAAATTGATTTCAGGCGCATTTACGCCGATGTGCTGACCGATTGGCTGGGCGCCGATCAAAGCGTGGCCAATCAGGTATTGTTTCAGCCTTTTGGTACCACCTCGGTGCTAAAGCCTACCATAGAAACAGCTGCCACCGGCAAGTGGACCGACCGCAGCACCTGGAGCGCCGGCCGCATGCCGCTGCCCGGCGAAACAGTAATTGTAAATGCCGGGCACACGCTGGAGGTAGAAAGCAATGTGAGCGTATTCAAAATGGAAGTAGCCGGCAGTGTGCAGTTGAAACCCGGCGTCAATATTCAGATTACGGGAAAGTAGAAGGCGCTTACAAAAACTTGTCGCCTTTGTTACGCTTCACCTCGGCCATGTAGTCTTTTATTTCCTGCTCTTTGTCTTTTTTGCAAATGAGCAGCACATCGTTGGTGTCTACCACCACAAAATCGTCAAGGCCTTGTAGCACTACCAGCTTGTTGTGCGGCACATGCACCATGTTGCGGGTGGCATCTATCACCATTGCATTTTTGCCGCTTACAGCATTGCCCAGGTAGTCTTTGTCCATGTTTTCGTAGGCACTGTTCCAGGTGCCCAGGTCGCTCCAGCCTATGCTGGCCGGAATGATGTGCACGTTGCGAGCCTTTTCCATGATGCCGTAGTCGATGGAGATATTGGTACACTGCGGATAAATGGTTTCCAGCGCTGCGTATTCTTCCGGAGTATCAAAACGATCTTTTTCGGCTGCAAACACCTCATACATTTCACCCATGTGCTCTTCAAAGGCTTTGAGCACGGTACCTGCCTGCCACACAAAAATGCCGGCATTCCACAAAAACTCGCCACTGGCTAAAAAGGCTTTGGCCAGTTCGAGGTTGGGTTTTTCGGTAAATGTTTTTACGCGGTATACGTTTTCCTCCACTGCTTCGGGCTCGTACTGGATGTAGCCATAGCCCGTGTTGGGGTAGGTGGGCGTAATGCCCAGGGTCACCATGGCCTGGTGCCGCTCGGCAAACTGCATGGCTTGCTGGCAAATGCCTGCAAAGCCAGCCTGATCCAGCACCAAATGATCGCTGGGCGATACAATGAAGCTGGCCGAGGGGTCTCGCTTCAGCAGCTTGAACGCCATGTAGGCTACACAGGGCGCTGTGCTTTTGCGGCTGGGTTCTTTCAAAATATTTTCTTCGGGCAGGCCAGGTAGCTGCTGGCGCACCAGCGGGGCATATTCTTCAAACGTGATGATGAAGATGTTGTTGACCGGTATGAAGGAGGCGTAGCGCTGAAAAGTAGATTGCAGCAGGGTTTGGCCGGTATTCAGCACATCCAGGAACTGCTTGGGCAATCGGTTGCGGCTCATGGGCCAAAAGCGGCTGCCGATGCCGCCTGCCATGATGGCCACATATTGATGGTTGTTCATGTAGTGAGTGGTTTGTGTACCTCGTTGGGCCCGTCAGATCAGTCCTTCTTTTACCAGGTCGTGCAAATGTAGGATTCCCACATATTGGTTGTCGTTGGCTACCAGCAGGTGGGTAATGTCGTGCTGGCGCAGCAGGTCGAGGGCATGCACTGCCAGCGCATCGGGGGCAATGGTTTTGGGGTGCGGGCTGGCCAGGTCGGCTGCTTTTACGCCGGCTATGGGCTGGCGGCGCTGCAGCATGCGGCGCAGGTCGCCGTCGGTAATGATGCCGTACACCGTGCCATCTGCATTCACCACCGCTGTAGCACCCAGTCGCTTCTGGGTCATTTCTATCACCGTTTCGGGCAGCGGCGTTTCGGGGCTCACTTTTGGTACCGGGTTGTCGGCTATCAGGTCAGCTACCCGTAGGTACAGCTTTTTGCCCAGTGTACCGCCGGGGTGAAAGCGGGCAAAATCATCGCCGGTAAAGCCATTCATTTCCATCAGGCACACGGCCAGGGCATCGCCCATTACCATTTGGGCGGTGGTGCTGCTGGTGGGCGCCAGGTTGTTGGGGCAGGCTTCGGCGGTCACGGTGGTATTCAGCACATGGTCGGCGTGCCGGGCCAGGTAGCTCTCGGTATTGCCCACCATGCCTATCAGCGGGTTCCCAAAATTTTTAATGAGCGGTACCAGCACCTTTATTTCCGGGCTATTGCCGCTTTTGCTGATCACCATTACCACATCCTGCTCGGTAATCATGCCCAGGTCGCCATGGATGGCATCGGCGGCGTGCATGTACAGGCTGGGCGTACCGGTACTGTTGAGGGTGGCCACTATTTTTTGGGCAATGATGGCGCTTTTGCCAATGCCGCTTACCACCAGGCGGCCCCTGCTTTCGTGCACCAGTTGTGCCACCTGTACAAAGGCATCATTCACAAATTGGGCCAGCCCCTGTACACTGCTGGCCTCCAGTTCGATGGTGCGCAAGGCAATCGCCTTCAAATCTTGCTGTTGCATGCGGTGCAAAGGTAGCCCAAACCGGGTGCTTGCGCAGCGGGCAGCTACCGCCTGTCAGGGCTGCGTCAAACCAGCCCCGCTGGTGCCCATCCTTTAACAATACCTAAGCGAAAGCCCCGAAAAGTGCAGGGCAGAAAAAATTAACTTCGCCGTCCTTTCAATCAAAGCACCCCCTCGGGCCATTTACATGGCAGCGACCAGCGTGCACACACTTTCTGTACTCTTTTGCTCAATGGCTGGCTAAGCTGGCAAAAAAGAAGTACCTTTTAAGACCCTATCTGGCAATCCTGCCCGATAGCAAATGGCAAAAAATGGCAAAAACAGTGGTAAAGAAGGCAGCGCCTGCTGCCAAGGCAAGTACTACCAAACTAGCAGGCAGCAAAGCAAACGGCGTGAAGAAGACTGGTGCCCGTGCTGCAAATAGCGTGAAAACAACCGTACCCAGCGAAAAAGAACTGGCAGCCCGCCTGCATGAGCATTTCGGTTTCGATGGCTTCAAAGGCAAGCAATTGGAGGCCATCCAGAGCCTGATGAGCGGGCAGGATACCTTTATCATTATGCCTACCGGCGGTGGCAAAAGCCTGTGCTACCAGCTGCCCGCCCTCATGAGCGAAGGTGTCGCCATTATTGTAAGTCCGCTGATAGCGCTGATGAAAAACCAGGTAGACCTGGTGCGAGGCTATAGCAGCAACGATAACATTGCCCACTTTTTGAACAGTACGCTGAACAAAACCCAGCAGCGGGAGGTAAAGGACGACCTGACCGAAGGCCGTACCAAAATGCTGTATGTGGCGCCGGAAACGCTGACCAAGCAAGACAATCTCGATTTCTTCCGCGACCTGCCCATCTCCTTTTTTGCTGTAGACGAAGCCCACTGTATTTCGGAGTGGGGCCACGACTTCAGGCCCGAATACCGCCGCCTGCGGGATATGATGGACCAGATAAATGAGGCAGTACCTGTGATAGCGCTGACGGCCACTGCCACCCCCAAGGTGCAAAGCGACATTGTGAAAAACCTGGGACTGCGCCAGCCGAATATCTTCATCAGCAGTTTCAACCGGCAGAACCTGTACTACGAAGTGGTGCCCAAAATCAAGAAGGAGCAAACCATTCGCAGTATTGTCAAATTCATTTCGCAAAACCGCGGCAAGAGCGGCATCATTTACACCCTCAACCGCAAAACCACCGAAGAGCTGGCCGAAATACTGGCGGCCAACAACATCAAAGCGGTGGCCTACCACGCAGGCCTCGATGCCAAAATACGGGCCGAGCGGCAAGACAAGTTTTTGAATGAAGACGTGCAGGTGATTGTAGCCACCATCGCCTTCGGCATGGGCATCGATAAGCCCGATATCCGGTTTGTGATCCACTTTAATATTCCCAAAAGCATTGAAAACTATTACCAGGAAACGGGCCGTGCCGGCCGCGATGGACTGGAGGGGAAATGCCTGCTGTACTACTC
>CANHEC010000053.1 GCA_947459455.1 Chitinophagaceae bacterium | reverse complement strand
CTCGCACCTGATTTTCACTTTCATTCTGGTGGCCTACTTGTCGCTTAGCGGTTTTGCCGCTGCTGTTGTTTGCACTCGCAAGCCTTGCAATTCATAAACCTGGACACTATGAAAGCTGTACAGCTTATGGGCACACTTGTGCTCATTCCCTTGCTGGGAATTTCCCAATTTGATCCACTGGCCGGCAACCCCGGCTTTGAGAACAACGCCACTTTTGCCAACTGGGTGCGTACCGGTGCTGGCACTGCCACCCGCTCCACTGCCAATAGGCGAAGTGGTGCCGCCTGTGCCAGCGTTGCCAATCTGGTGAATACCGGTTTTACAACCCTGCACAACACGAGTATGAGTGTAACGGTGCCAGCCACCGGTACTAATTATGTAACGGTGATAGGGTGGGCCCGGGCTAATGGCAACACGGTGACGGTAGCGGTGGATGCCGGTACCAGTGCCGATGCCGACGGCCCGGCAACGCCAGGCGGTACCACCGCCAATGTGGGTACTACGTATACCCGCGTTAGCCATACTTTTTTGGCCACCAATGGTGCTACCTATCATCCGGTGCTGTATGCCCGCAACAATGGTAATAACACCATCCGCTGGGACGATGTGATGATTTATACCAGCACGCAGGCTGCTCTTGATGCAGCAGCTCCCAATGCGCCGGTTAATTTTTCAGTAAGTACCAGTGGAACCAATGTTACATTCAACTTCACGCAGGGCACCGACGCTGGCGCTAATCCCTCAGGCATCAGTGGCGTCCTTATTTTGCGCAATACCACATCGCCTATTAACACGAGTAATGTGACGCTCACTTCGCAGATCTACTATTCCAACAATGTGAACGTGGGACCAACTACGGGTGCTGCCAACTTTAATGTGGTATACAATGGGCCGGCTACAGGCAGCTTTACCGATAATTTCACGGGATTGAACCAGGCGGTATACCTGGTATACATGCGAGACCAGGCATTTAACTATACTGCTTCCGGCAGCGCTGCCCGTGTATTTGTAGTGAATAGCACTACCGCAAACTACAATGTAGCCAATGCCAATAGCAATGCGTCGGTAGATGCACTATTTGTCAGAGCTGGCAATTCATTCACCATTCCGGCGGCGTCTACTATCACGTTCCGTGCTGGTGCTGCCAGTGTTGTTAACGGCACGGTAGAAATGCAGGGCAACATCAGCACAGGTAATGTTGCGAGCCGACTAACATTTGCCAATGGCGCCACCTTCAGGTATCGCACTGCCACCAGTCGTGCCATTCCAACCGCTACTTACCAGCCGGGTTCTACCGTCTGGATTAATAATACCGCTAATGCAAATGCGCCATCCGGCGGCCTCACCCAAGCTTTCGGCAATTTCAGGTGGGAGCAAACAGCACAATCAGCGGCCTTTGTTTTGCCTTCGCCTTTTAATGCCAATGGCAATCTGGAAGTGATAAGTGCCGGCACTTCGGCACTGCAACTGGCAGCTGGCGGTATCTACAATATTCGTGGCAATGTGCAGATAGATGACGACCTGACTGCTCCGGCTAATTCCGTTTTGAACCTGAATGGAAACGGAGTGGTACAAACCATTAGTGGTGCCAACCTGGCCACCCCAGTACTGGGCACGCTCAACATTGCCACCACCGGCGGCGGCAGTGTGGTGCTGGCTCGCAATCTGCAGGTAGCAACGTCGTTCAATATTGCAGCCGGTGCCATACTGAATGGTGGCAATGCCAACGCATCGCTGACGCTTTCAGGCGGTGCCGAGTTTGTAAACAACGGCAGCTATATACCTGGCAATGCCAAGGTGGTGTACGCCGGCAATGCCAACAGGGCTATCAGGGGCAGTTCGGCTACAGCCTTTCATAAGCTGGAGGTAAACAATAGTGCAGTGCCAGCGCTTGCTGACCGATTTGTACGCCTCGAAACACCGGTCACCATCAACAACCAGCTGATACTGGCTAACGGCGGTGTGCGTACCAATAATCGGGTGCTCACCCTGGCCAACGGCGCAGTGGTTACGCCTACCGAAGCTGGCAACACCGAAGCTGCCGAACTGGCTTACATCAACAGCAATCAAACCTCTTTTATAGCACTGGTAGATGGCGCAGGGGTACCCGCCACGGCGGGCGGCGTACGCAGGTTGAACATTGGCCCCGGTGGCCGTACTACACTGGTGCCGTTTGCCGTTGGCTACGACATGCCTGTGAGTGCTGCTATTACCAATTTTTCGCCCGTGGCTATTCAGCAAACGACCGGCACGGCCGACAACTACACTGTGCGCAGCATTACCGCCGATAGCCCTCCGGGCACATTCAGCGCCTCTTCGGTAGACTATACTTACAACCTGCTGGAAGATGTGGCTGGCGGTGCCAACTGTACAGTGCGTATTTACTAGCAATCTGATATGGAGGGAGCGGTATTCAACCGGGCATACACATCGGTGGTGCATAGCAATGGCAGTGTGGTCGATTATTTTTCACCCAGTACACCCACTGCGGCTACTGCCGGCGCCAGCCCCGGGTATTGGTACCAGCAGGGTAATGGCTTCACCAGTTTTTCGCCGTTCTCTGTTACCAGCAATACTACCATCCTGCCGTTTGTGTTCAAAACTGTGCGGGCACGCCGAGAAGCACAGCGGGCTAACCTGGTATGGGATATAGCCGACGACCGCGAAATAGCACAGTACCTGATTGAACGGCAAACCGCCGCAGGTTTTGTACAGGTAGGCAGCCTGCCCGCCCGTCAGGCCAGTGGGGTGCAGGCGTACAGCTTTACCGATGTGCAGGCGCCGGCTGGTACCGCTGTATACCGCATAGTAGCAGTGGGCAAAAATGGCCAGCGCACCATCAGCCCGCAGGTGGCTATTGCAGCAGGCAATGCAGCGCCACTGTGGATAATAAGCCCCAACCCCGTGCAGCAAAAGCGGCTGAACCTGCAACTGCAAAACATGCCGGCCGGACAATACCAGCTGCGCATAGTGGGCCAGCAAGGCCAGGTGCTGGCCGCACATTGGTTGAGCAATCAGGCCGGTAGCAATACCTACCAATGGCAGCTGCCCGCTACATTGCCAGCCGGGCTGTACCGCGTGGTGCTTAGCAGTGGTCAATGGCAGCAATCGAGCAGCATACTTGTACAGTAATCATATTTTCAAGGAGGGGAGAACTACAAACCAGGGGCCGGGCGATTGTCCGGCCCTTTTTTTGTTCGCCTGCATTCTCCGTTATTTGCAGCGTTGTTTGCCTATGTCAGTAAAAGATAAAATCCTCGTCATCGGCGCCTCGGGCCAAATTGGGGTAGAACTCACCCTGGCGCTGCGAAAACTGTATGGTAATGCCAATGTGATAGCCAGCGACCTGCGGGAGCAAAACCCGCTGCTGGAGGGCACGGGGCCTTATGTAGCACTGGATGTGATGAATAAAGAGATGCTGCACGTGCAGGTCATTCGCCAAAACATTACCCAGATCTACCTGCTGGCCGCCATCCTGAGCGCCACCGGCGAAAAGAATCCCAACCTGGCCTGGCACCTGAATATGCAGGGGCTGCTCAATGTGCTGGACATTGCAAGGGAGGAAAAGCTGCACAAAGTATACTGGCCATCCAGTATTGCCGTGTTTGGCCCCACTTCGCCGCGCCAAATGTGCCCGCAGCAAACCATTATTGAACCCACTACGGTGTACGGCATCAGTAAGTATGCCGGCGAGTTTTGGTGCAACTACTACCACTACCGCTACGGCGTCGATGTGCGCAGCATTCGCTATCCGGGGCTTATCTCGTACAAAAGCGCCCCCGGCGGCGGCACTACCGATTATGCGGTGGAGATCTTTCACGAAGCCCTCGATGATCAGCAGTACACCTGCTTTTTGAAAGAGGATACCTACCTGCCCATGATGTACATGCCCGATGCGATCAGGGGCACTATTGAACTGATGGAAGCACCGGCTGATCGCATTTCAATTCGGCATTCGTACAACCTGAGTGGTATGAGTTTTTCACCAGCCGAAATAGCCACTGAAATACGGAAACACATTCCGGCATTCAGCATACAGTATGCCCCCGACTACCGGCAGACGATAGCCGATAGCTGGCCGCAAAGTATAGACGATACGGTGGCCCGCAACGACTGGGGTTGGAAGCCGGAGTACGACCTGGCTGCCATGACGGCCGATATGCTGCAAAACCTGCCGCAGTCAAAAAAGGGCGAATAGTATCTGGTGTTTTTTTCTTCAAATAAGAAAAGCGCATCCTTTATTGGGATGCGCTTTTTCATTTGGGTTGGGGTAGCGTGTTGCTGGGTATGTTAGTTGGCCGGTAGTTGGGTACATCGACCATTAATGAACAACAGGCGACCGTTTTGAGTGCGAATGTTGCCGCCGGTGCGGGCTTGCACACTGGCGCATACTGCGTCCGACGTGCTTACAACACAGGCATTGGGCGTGCCCGATGGAATGATGACATGGGTAACCACGCCCGGTACCCGGTTCGTACTCCAGTTGGCTGCATCGTGCCAGTTGGTACTCACGGCCCCGGTCCAGGTGGCTACATCCAGTCGCACCACAGCTTGCATGGTGTCCAGGCATTTACCCGCATTGTTGATGCGCAGTTCGTAGGTGCCTGCCACAGCCGAGTCAGGACGGGCGGTGTTCCAGCGGGCCGCGAAATTGTAGTTTTCTACCAGCGTGGTCAGGTCAAAAGCATTGTTGCTACACGGCAAAAACACAATCGTATCGGCGGTGGCTTTTGGATAATTGCATATCACGCCTTCGAAGTAGCCATCGGCTTGCCCGCCGGCAAAGGGACCGTACATGGTTATGTAGCCCCGTTGATCAAAGGCAATCAAACTATCGGCTGCGTACCCATCAGCCCCGCCGCCTGCAAAGGGGCTGAATAGCAGGGCCGGACCGCGTTGGTCGAATGCGATTAAACTGTCGGCTGCATAGCCATCGGCCGCACCACCTGCATACGGGCTGAACATCAGCGTACTGGCCAACGGGTTGAATCGTTGCAGGCTGTCGGCTTTGTAGCCGCTGCCAATGCCGCCGGCAAAAGGCGTGAAGCTGCCGGTGTAATTAGCTGTAAAGTTGGCCAACGTACTGATGCTATGCCCATCGGCAGCGCCACCACGGTACGGCACAAACTGGGCATCTTGTGCGGTTGCCAGCAGGGGCGTGGCGGCCACCAAGGCTATCAGCCAGTAAATTGTTCTTTTCATCATGGTAGATGATTTGGCTGAAAAAATCAGTTAGCTGACCGCACCCCGCGAATACCGTACACATAGCTGCGGCCTACGCCTACGGCAACATTGTGCCTATATGCTATTCTGGTGAATACGCTATTGCTGGTGGTTTCCCACCAACTGCCGCCGCGGGTAGCTATGCCTGTGGTGCCCAATGGGTCGGGCCAGGTAGCCACATTGGCATTGCCGTTGGTGCTCAGGCTACCATCGCCGTTGGAATTGGCAGTGATAGTGAGGCCACCGCTGCCGGCAGTTACCATCAGTTCCCACAGGTTGCCGCTCATTTCCATCATGCCGTAAAAACTGGCACCGCTGCTTTCGCGGCCGCTGCTGCCGGTGGCAAAAATACCATTGCGGGCCGGGCCATGACTTGGGCTGCCGCTGGCGGCTATTACTTGCCCATTTACAACCGTGGCCGAACTAGCCTCCGTGGCAGTGCCGCCATTTACCAGATTGGCCCGGGTGCGGGGGGCAAAATTGGTGCTGCCCCAGGCGTATTCGGTAGAAATGCGGGGGCGTGGACCGCGGCAGGCTTTTTCGTACTCCAATTCCGTCATAGGTCGAAGACCAGCCCAATCAAGGTAGGCCAGCATGTCGCCCTTTCCCACCGCTACAAACGGAATGTTTTGGCCGTCATTGCTGGTGTTAAATGCGTTATCGTCGGTCAGGTCGCAGCCAAAAACAGCTGGTTGGGTATTGTTAAGGCCTGGTACTACAATTTCTACAATGCCTTCGTGTGTTACACTTGCGGTATAGGCATTGGTGCCCGCAGCCGAGTTGGGTGCAGCATCAATACGGCTGGCTTGCTGGTCGTATGTCAGTGTATTCAAAAAGTCAACCCATTGTTCGTTGGTGGCTTCGTACTTCATGCAGTAAAATGCATTGAAGCCCATGGGGAAACTGGCGGGAATGGCAGGACTGCCTGAATACAGTTCGCCGGTTATGAGGCCGCTGCTTTGCCTGGCAGATGTAATGGTAATTGGAGAAAAATACAAAGAGCCATTGACCAGACCATCGCCAGCCTGCAGGGTGTCTTGCGGGGCGTGTACCATTTCTACACCAAACACTTTGAAGTTGAACGCTCCGGTACCAATGCGGGGGCCCATGCGTAGCGTCACGGCGGCGCTGCTGATATTGCCGGCGCCCGGGCTGCTGCGGCGAATGAACACCCCCATACTATCGGCCACAGGATCTACCTGCAGGGTGGCACCACCGCCAGTCACGCTGTGGTCGCCGGCGGTACTGCTCAGTTTGGCTGGCTTCCACAGGTTGTCTATCTGGTTTTGATACTTTACAAACACCCAAACAGCATCCCAATTATTGGGGTACAATGGATTGATGTTGTTCGTGGTGTTCCAACTGTTTTCCCAGCTCAGCGTAAAGCTGATGTTGTTGCCGGTTTGGGTCACATTGCTTATCTGAAGGTTGTTGGCTTGTAGCCAAAAAACAGACAAAAGCAGACCGGTTGTCAGCAAATACCTTTTCATAGTGTCGGTGAATTTGCTGCGATGATAGGCCTGGTTCGAAAGCCTGCTCATACCGTGCTCACGGTATTTTGAGTGCCGGGCGCCTAAATCAACCGATGTTCGTAGGCGTATTTTACCAACCCAATGACAGAGTTTGTCTGGGTTTTCCGGAAAACATTCTTGCGGTGGGTTTCCACCGTTCTTTCCGAAATAAACAAGGTTTCAGCAATTTCCTTATTGCCCATTTCCTTTTCAATCAGTCGAATAACTTCTATTTCACGCTGGGTCAGCTGAGCGGCTTCATTTTCCTTTCGCAGGTTCGACTGTTTTTCCAGCTCTTTCAGTACTTCTTCGCTAAAATAAATACCACCATTGGCAATTTTGCGGATGGCCGTTTGCAATTCTTCTTTACCAATATTCTTCAGTACATAGCCGTTGATGTCGGCATCATTGATCATCTCATCCACTATACCTCCCTCGCTGCTCATACTCAGGGCCAGTATTTTGATGTCGGGAAATGCCTTTCGCACCTGCTTCGCCAGTTGCTGGCCTGTCAGGCCAGGCATCATCACATCCGTTAGCAGTACAGCAGGCTGTAGTGGCTGCATAGTAGCCAGTGCTGTGGTAGGGTCTGTAGTGGTGCCTACAATTTCAAAAGGTGCAGCACCCTCCAGCAACGACCGGAGGCCATCGATCACAATCTGGTGATCATCGACAATGAAAATCTTGATTGTACTGGTACCCATCTCCTGCACCGCAATTTATAGCATTAAACAACACTGCCGCCGGTAGGCACATAAATGGCCACGAGGGTGCCACGACCCGGCTGGCTGTCAAATTCTACCTCGCCTTTCAGCACCTGCACCCGCGATACAATGTTTTTCAGTCCGATGCCGTCTATTGCTTCGCGGCGGCTGCTGTCAAAGCCCTTGCCATTGTCTTCCACAGTCAGGCTGATGCCGCTTTCTTCGCGGGTAAGGGAAATGTCCAGTTGGTTGGCACCGCTATGCTTGATCACATTGTTTACGCATTCCTGAATGATGCGGTATAGCATGCTTTCCGTGTTGGCATCCAGGCGGGTATCCAGCCCTTCGACGTACAGGTTTACCTTCAGTATTTTGCTGTCTATTTTGTCTAAAAAGTCGCGAACGGCTGCCGCCAGGCCCCGCTTCAGCAGGGCATTGGGCATCATACTATGGCTCACGGTGCGCACCTCTCGGCAGCTTTCGTCTACCAGCTGTACAATCCGCTCAAATTGCTGGATCTTGTCAGGGGGTAGTTGGCTCAGTTCGCTTTCAAAAGCACCCAGGTTCATGCGGGCCGCACTCATCAGCTGGCCTACACCATCGTGCAGTTCGGTAGCTATGCGGCGGCGTTCGTTTTCTTCAGCGTCCATCACGGCCTTGGTGGCTAGTTCCTGCTGTTTCAGCACTGTTTCCTGCAGCTGCTTTTCTTTGCGCAGGCGCAGGCGGCGGTAGCTGCTGTAGCCCAGGGCCATTAGCAGGGCTACTACTACGGCACCGCCCCATAGCCACATGTTTTTTCGCGTCAGTTCGTACTGCTGTAGCTGTAGCTGCTGCTCCTTCTTACCAGTTTCATACTTGGTTTGCAGGCTCGCTATCTGTTGGCTGATGCCTGCATTGTACACGCTATCGCTGGCTTGCTTGTACAGCTTGTAGAAGCGCAGCGCTTCGGCCGGTTGGCCGTTGGCCTCGTACCAGGCGCTCAGGCCATCGTACGATTCTATCACAGCTTCCATAAAATTGATTTCGCGGCCCAGCGCCAGCGCCTGCTGAAAGCCGGCAAATGCCCGGGGATAATCTTTGAGTTGCAGCCAGGCATCGGCTCCATTCATGTAGCAGGTGGCCATCCCTTTTTTATCATTTTGTTTTTGGCGTATGGCCAGGGAGCTGTCGTTGTATGCCAGTGCTTTTCGATAGTCTTTCAGCTCGTAATACACATTGCACAGGTTGCTGTAGGCGTTGCCTAGTCCGCGTTCGTCGCCCAACTGTTGCTTTATCTGTTTGCTCAGTTGGTAGTATTCCAGTGCTTTTACGTAATTGCTGTCGTAGTAGTAGCTCTGGCCCAGGTTGTTGTAGTTGTAGCTCATCAGGGCCGAGTCTTT
>CANHEC010000052.1 GCA_947459455.1 Chitinophagaceae bacterium | reverse complement strand
TGTACCCGTCCATACTGCTGTATGGTTGTACCTGGCCGAAGGCCCACCTATCATGGTCCAACGAAGGCTGCTGCCATTCAGCCGGGCGCCGTTCGAAAAAACAGTGAAGGTGCCATCTGCATTAGATCTTCTTCCTCCCCACACAATCATTTCGGTGCCTGTCCACACGGTTGTGTGACGATACCTTGCCTCAGGCAGCCTTTTTATGGTATCCCAAATATTGGCTTCCATATCCAATACATAGCCTTCCGCAAACGTGTTTACAAACGACAAGCCTGGTATGTCATTTTCGAAATCGACGTCGGCACCGCCCCATACAATCAGGTTGGTACCTGTCCATACTACCGACTCGCCAACGAATGGAGGTGGTGGATAGTTGAGCTTGCTGGATAAAACCTGCCATGTGTTGGCAGCCATGTTGGTAGTCGCAGTATCTCTTGTAATCACTTCCGGTATAGCGCCAACATATTTGTAACCCTGATTAAGCAACACTTCGTCGGTTGCTGTACGGCTGGTGATAACTGAACTGACAGATACTTGCTCGAATCCCTTCCAACTATCACCGGTGTATCCCTCAAATCGATTATTGTTGTACCGGATACTGCCGGGTTGGTTTGTGTTGCTGTTGCCAATGCGGATAGCACCGTTTACATCGAGCAGGGTAAGGGGGTTGTTGGTACCAATACCCACATTGCCATTGCCAGCTACCACCATGCGTACTGCATTGTTGCTTACAATGCTCATGTTGTGGTTGCTGGTGGTGCCAATGTAAGGTCCGGATGCATTGGCTTCGTTGCTGATGCGCAGCACACTGCCGGCATTTTCTTCGAGAATGATTTGGGTGCCACCGCCCGTACCTCTTACATGCAGTCGTGAAGCAGGTGTGGTGGTGCCAATGCCTACATTTTGGGCAAAGCAGACAGGCGTAGCAAAGAGAATTCCAATGAAAAGCTGTGCCGGATGTCTTAAGCGCATAGCTTATTTTTTAAAGGCTATAAAAAGGGGCTGGGAATTGAGCAAGTGCCATGTATCAGTATTCAAATATTATATTGCCTTTATTGACACTACTGCCCGGCGAGCCCGCTATGCTGAAGAACCTGTCAAACATATCCAACGCGGACCCTAGCTTACTATTGCCGCTACCATTGACGATGGTACTGTTATTGCTGAGATTAAATCCGCCGGTTGCAAGTCCGCTACTTAAATCAAAATTTGATTGGATGGTATGCTGATAGATGCGACCCTTGTTATTGTTGAGCCCAGGGGCGCCTGCGTGTACGGTAATGACCGTACCGGGGTAGCTATTATTGCCGGTGCCAGTGTGCGATATCGCAACAGCTGCACCATACCTGCTGTTTTCATACTGGGGGTAGTTGACATCTTCTACAAAGGGGATTTCTATCCCACTATTATCCGGATCAAATCCATTTGTGGTTCCCCAGAAAGCGAACAGCGCACCAATATTCTGTATGTCAGAAACATTGCTGAAATCGTAGAAGGTAGACGGGGCACCCACCGCCACTGTTACATTGTAAAGGCTTCCCGGCTGATGATGAATATCTACAGCTGCTCCATAATCTTTAGTAATTATGCCTTGCTTTTGCGAAAGAGGGGCAAGAGGAGTGCCGCTGTTCCAACCGCCTCCTGAAAAAAGGTAGAACATGACGGTTCCGGTACGATTGGCAGATGCCAAATACCCGGGGGCGCCCGCTACAATATTTGTACCGGCAACAGCTACCGAAGTGCCAAAGGCTGCATTTGCATTTGTTGGTTGGGGGCCGTTAAGGGTATTTTGAAATAGCCAATTGCTGCCGTTGAATCGGTAGGTATAAACAGCACCGGCGTTGCTGGCTACATCATCGGCGCCAGGGCAGCCTACTACGAGGTGAAGACCGCTTATATCAACGCTATTTCCAAAGTAGTTTAGCGGGACATTGTTGGTGGGTTTAAAAAATTTATTGACTTGCAGCCAGCTGCTTCCGTTGTGAAAAAAGACGTAGACGCAGCCACTATAGGTGTTGTGCCCCGGGGCTCCTACCACTGCATACGGGTAATCGATAGATACACTGGCACCAAATAACTGAGGTGTTGCATCATCTGGTAGTATTTTGGCTGTTTCTACCCAAATTCCATTGTTGCGCTGATATATGTATACGGCTCCAACACTACTGTTTTGTGCCGGTGCACCTGCAATGGCCCAAAGACTGTCGATAGCTGTACTATAGCCGAACTGACTACCGCTTGTATTATCGGCAGGCGATTGTGGCCCACCCGAAAGCCCTTCGGCTGAGCCCGGCACCAGTGGCATCCAATTCAATCCGTCATAAACAAAAATGGTTTTATAGGTTAAATCGAAAACCATGAGGCCGGTTTGCGGATTGCTGATGGCTTCCCGCTGCGTTTTCAGCATTCTTGGGATAGTAAAACCAGCAGTGGTACTATTGATGTCCAATATGCTGGAAGCATGTGGCGTATTTGTTCCAATACCAATACTCCCGGAGTTTGTAATGGTCAACCGTTGCTGATTGTTGGTATAGAAGTCAAGACTAAACTGGTTAGGTCCGGCTGTTCGCTTGCTGCCGATACCTTCACCGCTTTGGCTACCAAACGTGAGGGTGTTGGTGCTTGTACCTGTATTGCTGTTGGTTTGATCAACGACAGCTCCTCCGGCCACACTCAGCATTTTTTGCGGAGCATTGGTGCCGATCCCCAGGTTGCCGGCGGCAGTCAGGCTTAGCCTTACCGCATTGTTGGTAACAAAGGAGAATGGATGGTTCGAAGTAGTACCAATGTAAGGCCCGGCTGCGTTGGCTTCGTTGCTGATGCGCAGCACACTGCCGGCATTTTCTTCGAGAATGATTTGGGTGCCACCGCCCGTACCTCTTACATGCAGTCGTGAAGCAGGTGTGGTGGTGCCAATGCCTACATTTTGGGCTATCAAAAATGGCTGGTAAGCCACACAAGCAACAAAAAGGAGAATGGTTTTTCTCATAGCACTTTTTCACCTCGCCTTAATTATTGTGGGCCAATGCCGATGATTTTTATAGAAAAACTAGGATTGACTGCAGTAGTTATTGGATTGTACACATACAGGATGGCACCGCTGGCATTAACAGTACCAATAGTAAGCACCATCTCAGCCCAACCACCTGTACCACTTACTACATTTCCTACAAATGCTTCGGGTGTGCCTCCAAAAGTTTCTGGCCACGTGATCCCAAAAGTTTTGGTTTCGCCAGCATTAAAACCGCCAGTCACCGCAACATTGGTAGTTAGTTTTTTCTGTTGTGTACCGTCTACATTCCGAATGATGCCTTTACCATTTTGTACCGTAAGGTTATTTTTTACATCAACAATACCAGTACTGGTAATTACAGCACGAACTGTATTGCTGCTTACCAAGGAAAAAGAATGATTGGAACTTGTACCGATATACGCTCCACTTCCACCACCATCGTTGCTTAACCGCAATACAATATTTTCTGTATTGTTTTCCAAAATAAGTTGGTTTAATGAGCCATTGCCATTGATGTGTAATTTGGCAGCAGGGTCATTTTTTCCGATGCCTGTATTTCCATTTCTCAAAACAGTTATAGCATTGCTCCGAGCATTTTTATGAACGCCATTACCGATAATAAAAATCGGGCTGGTTGGGCCAGCACTATTTGGGCTGGTACTTATAGAGTCGTTATAAATACCCAATGCTATAGAACCTAATGCTCTTGCAACCGTGCCAAGTCCAATTGAGGTTGCATAGTCGCCGGATGCAGTTGCCTCTGCTCCAATGGCAGTTGATGCAAATCCTGATGCTTTACTTGTATACCCAATTGACGTCGAAAAGTCTCCGGATGATATGGTTTGATATCCCATAGCAGTTGAAGCTTGTCCAATAGCAATCGTGGATTCTCCTGTAGCAATTGAACCTTGACCCATGGCTGTCGTACCAGTTCCAGTGGCAGTTGAAGCTTGACCCATGGCTGTCGTGCCAAATCCCATGGCTGTCGCATATTGACCCATAGCGGTTGTGAAAGATCCAAAGGCGGCTGCGCCAAATTCTAATGCTTTGGTAGAATTCCCAAAGGCCATTGAGACAGTGCCTTTTGCTTTTGGATTATAGCCAGCAGCAAAAGAGTATTGACCAATGCTGTCTTTGTCCCAATCATTACCGCCTACAAATCCTACCCTAAAAGCACTTTTAGCTGCGTAATACATCATCCTGTTTCCCATTCCACTCACAGGTGTATTTCCGGGTGTATTGGACAAAGAAATCGGCCCTGTAAACAATACACTGCTATCACTTACATGAAGTAATGCCAGCGGTGTAGTAGTACCAATACCTACATTTTGCGCATTTGCAAACACCGTAACAAATAGTACAATCAGTATGAATAATCTGTACATAAACAAGTGAGACAGGGTCACAAGTTCTGCCACGCCAGAAGCGTCAGCAATCCCCAATTCTGGTGATGCCTATACCAATTTGTTCTTGAGTGCTTTGGCTACCGCCTCGCCTTTGCTGTTTACATGCAGCTTTTCATAGATGTTTTTGATGTGCGAATGCACTGTATGAAAGCTGATCTGCAGTTGATCGGCAATCATTTTATAGCTCAATCCTTCTACCAGGAATTTCAAGACCTCTTTTTCCTTGTCAGACAGTTGTATAAAACTTGCCTGCCCGGCAGGTTGCGTTTGAAAATTGAGTAATATTCTTTTGGCAATGGAGGGTGTAAAAAAAGCGCCGCCTGCCGCCACTTCGCGAATGGCTTGCAACACTTTGTCTGATGCGGTGTTTTTTAAAATATAACCCGATGCACCCGCACACAGCGATGCAAAAATTTTGTCGTCCTCCTCAAATACGGTTTGAATGCAGATATTGATGGCTGGAAAGTGAGCTTTTATCTCCTGGGTGGCTTCAATCCCATTTTTGCCGGGAATATTGATGTCCATCAGTACAACATCGGGTTGCAGCGCTTCCATTCGTTGTAGCAGGCGATGCGTGTCGGCAAAAGCGCCGCATAGTTCCATATCACTACTGGTCACAATGAGAAACTCGAGGCTTTCTCTGAAGGTTTGGTTGTCTTCGAAAATGATAATGCGCATGATCGGTTTTTCCTGCTATTGGCAAAGATGGTTTGCTGGCTTGGTAGCTCTATTCACCAATTGTGGTGATGCGGTCAGGTAGAGAAAAGGAGGGTAATACTGGTGCCTTTGCCTGTTTTAGACGCAATATGCAGATGACCGGCTATTTCTTTGGCTCGTTTCTCCATGTTCTTTAGTCCATTTCCCGTGCTCAGTCGGCTGGTGTCAAACCCAATACCATCATCGGTTATTTCCAGCTGCCAGGCTTTGCCATGTTCGGTAAAATGGATGCGGATGTGGTTGGCGCCGGCATACTTCAAAGCATTGTTAAGCGCCTCTTTGAAAATAAGATATATGTTTCGGCGTTGCTCGAGGCTCAGCTTGATGGCTGGAAACTTATCGGTGGCTGTAAACGACAACGGTATTTCCTTCATGGCACATAGGTCACGGGCGTAGTTTTCCATCCGCTGCAGCAGTTTGTCGCCGGCATCATTGGCGGGGTTAATGGCCCACACTATATCACTCATAGCGGTTACCATGGTACGGCTGCTGTCGCCCATTTTTTGTAATACCGGTTGCAGATGTGGTAACGTAGGGTTCACCTGCTTTTGCACAGCCTCGCTGTACATGGCAATGGAGCTGAGCGTAGCCCCGATGTCATCGTGCAGATCGGTAGCTAGTTTGGTACGCATTTTTTCGATGGCCAGCGCTTTTTGCAGCTGTAGCCTGAAGTAGAGAAAAACCGTGGCGAAAGCAGCTGCAGCCGCCAGCAGCAAAAACCACCAGGTTTTGTAAAACGGCGGCACAATTTGGAATTGAAAGGATGCAACGCTGGAAGCTACGCCATCCGGCTCGAGCGTTTTGGCCATGAATGTGTAATGGCCCGGCGCCAGTTGATCATATCGCACAGTGCTGGTTTGCAGCATTTCCTTCCAGGCCGTGTCAATGCCATCTAATTTATAAAGGAGTTGGCAGTCTTCGTGGTTGGTAAGGGCCGGTGAGGCGATGTCTATTTCGAGTGCATCCTGAAAATGTAAGCGAAGCGGATTTGACTGACGCTGAAGCAGATATTGCTCGGTGCTGCCGTACTTCACCCGGCTGATGATGGGGGCCGGAGCAGTGCTGCGCTGTTCAGTGTCAAGGGTTTTCAAAATGCCGATGCCACCAAGCTGCGCCAGTAGCCAGGTTGAATCATCGTATTGGCGTATATCGGTCACGGTAGCAATGCTGGTGCCTACTAATTGTTGCAGGTTGGCGAAGCTGCGAAATGCCGGATTGGTTTTCAATACGGTGCCTGCGGTATAGATGAAAAGATTGTCGGAGGCATCACCTGTCATTTTATCAATCAGAAAACTGCTGTATCCCTGCTGTGGGTAGCGGTTTTGCCATTGGCCATTTTGAAGCAGCAGCACCTGAAGATTGCTGGCTACCAGCAGCTGCCCCTGTTTGGAAAAGACCATAGTACGCGGCGAAATTTTGGTAATGGCTATTTGCCCGCTGCCGTCCTGTACCGCATATTTTTTGTAGCGGTAGGTAGCACTGTTTACTTCGTACATGTCATTTCTGCATGTAAAGTAGATGTTTGCATCAGGGCCATATTGCAGGTCATTTACCGAGTGGCCATAAATGTTGTCGGGGCGGCTGCTATCGCCAAACAGGACGGTCGACTGTCGCGTAGCCGGGTCGAAAACAAGGATGCCGGAACGCCGCATACTGATCCAAAGTTTGCCCTGTCGGTCTTTTGCCAGGTGCCAGGTCCGCTTTTGAGCAGAGCGTTGAAGTATCAGGTAGCTGTAGTCGGTTACTGTGTTTTTTCCTACATCGTAGTAACCAAAGCCTTCCGAGGAGGTAAACCAGTAGCCGTTTTCATCGGACTGCCACTGGTTGATGTTGCCCAGCAGGTTGGTGTAGGCTGCAGGTAGGGCAATGGGTGTCAGGGTTTTGGTTGGCGCATCAAATAGCTGCCAACCGCCCGGTTTGGTAATAAAATACTGGTGAGTATTTTTTACATGTGGTATGATATGAAAGAACTGTTCTTGCTTGCCCTGGAGTTGTGGCACGAACGTATAGGCCGGATGGCCCAGGTTGATGCGGTACAATCCTTTGTTGCCGCCCGCCCAAAGCTGCTGCCGGGTACTGGGCAGTATACAGTTGAGTAGGTCGGTTGGTGCGTTGGTCAGCGGCATGAGCCGGCTTGTATCGTGGGGCAGGTAAAAAAAACCTTCGTTGGTTGCCAGCGCCAGCACCCGGCGTTGGCCCCATGTCAGTTCACGCAGGTCGTTTACTACCAGTCGGCCTTCCATTTGCCGGCTACAGGGTGCTTTTACAAAGCGCTTGCTGTTTTCATCGTAGCGCAGCAGGCCGCCTGCATAGGTGCCAGCCCATATCACCCCACGGCTGTCTTCGTGCAGCGAGTAGATGACGTTTTCCCGCAGCGAGCTATTGGTTTCGGGTGTGTGCAGCGATTGGTAGGTGCCGGTGGCTCTGTCGAAAAGCTTCACTCCGTATGACGTGGCCAGCCAAAATCGGCGGCGACTGTCTTCCATCATCCTTACAATGAACTTGTTGATCTTAAAATCGGCGCCATATACACTGATGCTATAGTTGATAAAGCTATCTGCCGCTGCATCATAGCGGGCTACGCCTTTTTCAGAAGCAAACCACAGCTGCTGGTCACGGTCTACATACAAAGCGTTGCACCACCTGAATGGTACACGGCCTGCACCCGTTCCCTCATAGTAGCGGGTGATTGTCTCGGTGTAGGGGTTCAGTTTGTTGATGCCAAATTCTGTACCGATCCAAAGCTGGCCCTGGGCATCTTCCACGATGGATTTGATGTTAAGGTCAGTTAGTCCGGTCTTGCCTATTTGCTGGTAGCGTTTGTATTGTCTTCCATCAAAGCGACTGAGCCCAAATTCCGATCCAATCCACAGGAAACCGCGACTATCCTGAAACAAGCAGGTGATGGGTGCTGTATGACGGCCCGCAGCCGATACTGGTTGAAACATCCAGCCCGGCTCAGATTGTGCCCGCAGCAAGGGCATGGCCCACATGCTGCATATGGCATATGCCATCATCCATTTGGGCACCTGCATGGTCTACACAGTTGGTTGGTCAATCAAGTATGGTGGGCTGCTTGCGCAGCTTGGCACCCGGCTCAAAAAACAAAAAACCTGAACGGGCTCGTTGTGCCGCGTTCAGGTTTCTAAGCTATTGAAAAGCTGGTTACTTGCTCAAGTTCATGCTCCGCTCCTTGTACAGCTTGCGGAAGTAAGGATCCCGCAGGTCTTTTACAAAGCGGATGGCTTCGCCGGTGCTCTTCATTTCGGGGCCCAGCTCCTTGTTCACACCCGGGAATTTATTGAAACTGAAAACGGGTTCTTTGATAGCAAAACCCTCCAGCTTTTTCTCGTAGGTAAAGTCGGTCAGTTTGTTTTCGCCCAGCATTATTTTGGTAGCAATGTTCAGGTACGGAATACCGTACGCTTTTGCTATAAACGGTGTGGTGCGGCTGGCACGGGGGTTGGCTTCTATCACATACACCGTACCGTCTTTTATGGCAAACTGAATATTGATGAGGCCGCGAATGTCCAGGGCCCGGGCTATTTTCTCGGCATAATACTCCATGGTGGTCACTTCCAGCGGCGTCAGGTTAAAGGCTGGCAGCACGGCATTGCTGTCGCCACTGTGGATACCTGCAGGCTCTATGTGCTCCATCACGCCCATTACATGAAAATGCTCGCCATCAAAAATGGCATCGATTTCGGCTTCCTGGCAGCG
>CANHEC010000051.1 GCA_947459455.1 Chitinophagaceae bacterium | reverse complement strand
GGCTGGATGTGCGGGATGTGTTTAAGACGGACGATAACTTCAGGGATGCCGGCATACTTTGGGACGAAACGGCTGCCAACTGCCGGCAGCTGGTGGCGCCCCTGCTGGCCGATACAGGCCTGGTCATCACGCAGGGCTTTATAGGCTGTACCGATGAGAATGAAAGCACCACGCTGGGCCGCGAAGGCAGCGATTTCAGCGCCGCCATTTTCGCCAACCTGCTGGATGCCGAAAGCCAAACGATTTGGAAGGATGTACCGAGTGTGATGAATGCCGACCCCAAACAGTTTCCCGATGCAGTGCCCATACCCGAGCTGAGCTACGAAGAGGTGATTGAAATGGCCTACTACGGGGCACAGGTCATTCACCCCAAAACAATCAAGCCGCTGTACGAGAAAAAGATACCGCTGTATGTGAAATGTTTTCTGGACGCATCGCTCCCGGGCACGGCGGTTACCAAAAAGAAAGCAGCACAACTCCCCCCCATCATCGTACGCAAGGAAAACCAGGTGATGATGGAGTTTCAGTCGAAAGACTACTCGTTCGTAGGCGAGCAATCGGTGGGCAAACTGTACCAGCTGTTTGAAGAGGCCAAACTGAAGCCCAACCTGACGCAAAATGGTGCTATCCGTTTCACGGCGGTATTTGACCACCGCGAAGAAAAGCTGCAGCAGATAGCCGCCCGTGCTGAGCAATGGCTGAATGTAATGCTGCACAAAAACCTGGAGCTGCTGAGTATACGCCACTATACGCCGGAGGTACTCACCAGCATGCTAGGCGAACGTACGCCACTGCTAACACAGCAAACGCCCGACACAGCCCAGTACCTGCTGGGGTAAGTGGCTCGCAGGCTGGCAGTCGGGTGAATTTACCAGAAGGCTGCACACAGCCCCGATGCTGATCTTTTCAAACTCACTCACTCGCATTAGTATATGACGATACAATGGGAACACTTTGAAGCCGTAGACATGCGGGCCGGCACTGTGATAGAAGTAAAGCTTTTTGCCAAAGCCCGCAAACCAGCGTATCAATTATGGATTGATTTCGGGCCGATGGGCATCCGAAAATCATCGGCACAGATAACGGCGCTGTATGCACCTGAAGAGCTGGTGGGCCGGCAGGTGATAGCGGTGGTCAATTTTCCGCCACGGCAAATAGCCGATTTTATGAGCGAAGTGCTGGTGCTGGGCGTGTACAATGAAAACAACGACGTAGTGCTGCTACAGCCCGACCGGGCCGTGCAAAATGGCGGCAAAGTAGGCTGAGCACCTACACCACGCTATTTCCCCAACAAATCATCGGCCGTAAAGCTGAACGGCAGCAAATCGGTAGCCTGCCGAATGATCATGACGCGGCCCTGCTGCCCGCTGAGCAGCAGCCGAATGGGATGCTGCATGCGCTGCTCGTACTCTACCAGGCTTTGCCGACAGATACCGCATGGCGATGCCGGCTGGCTGCTGTCGCCCTGCTCATTGTGATACGAAATGGCGATGGTATCGATGGCTTCGCCGGGGTATACGCTGGAAAGCGCCGACAGCAACGTACGCTCGGCGCAGATGCCTACCGGGTAGCTGGCATTTTCCTGGTTGGTGCCGTGCAGTATGTGGCCGGCTACTGTGCGGGCCACTGCCGCCACCCTAAAATGACTGTAGGGAGCATAGGCCTGTTCGCACAATTGGCGGGCCTGTGCCAGCAGCTGTTGGTCGGCCCGGGTCAGGTCGGCATCGCTATCGTAAATCTCAAACTCGAACTGATGTTGGGTATGTGCCATGAACAAAGTGTTTGGGTAAGGTAGGCCGACAAAAAATCCTTCCCCGTGGTTGGAGAAGGATTTCCTTCGGCGATTAAATGTAACGCTTTATTTGATGCTGCTGAACAAACGTTTCCAGCGGGGGCCTTTCTCCCAGCTGAACCAAATGAAGCTGGCCTTGCCCACAATATGCGTTTCGGGTACAAAACCCCAGAAGCGGCTGTCCTGGCTGTTGTGGCGGTTGTCGCCCATCATCCAGTAGTAGTTGTAGCGTATAGTATAGCTCTTGGCGGGCTTGCCATCAATCAGAAATCCGCTGGCAGTTTGCTCCAGCTGATGGCCTTCGTACACGGTGATAAGGCGACGATAGATACCGATGTTTTGCGGTGTCAGCTCTACCACATCACCCTTCCTGGGTATACGCAGCGGCCCATAATTGTCAATTGACCAAAAGTTATTATCGACATTGGGAAACAGCTGTGCGCCAGCACCATAATCGTACAGGCTCACATCTACCACATTACTCATTTTGCGGAAAGCAGCGGCGTCCGAAGCAGTCATATATACGTAGTAGGTTTTGCCTTTCGCAAACATTTCGGCATAAGCCTGAATATCCTCTTCCTGATTGGTATTCCAACGCAGTTTAATGCCGGTATTTTCCTCCAGCGAAGCAAAGTCAATAGGATTGCCATTTGTTTTGACTACATAGGTGATCTGGCTTCCCTCTGGCAACACTGCCTTTTCACTATTCACAAATAAAACGCCGTTTTTGATCTGTATTTCATCGCCGCCTACCGCTACACAGCGCTTGATATAGTTGTCAGCTTTGTCCATGGGATGCACCAGCAATTCATCGCCATAGTCGCTGGCCATAAAGGCATCCCGGTTGTCTTCAAAGCCATAATGCAGTACTTCGTAGTATGGCTTGCCACTGCCATAGCCGGGCAGGTTAATCACCGTGTCACCCATCGGAAAATTGAACACCACCACATCGTTTCGCTTCACCGGCGTGTAGCCTGGCAAACGCTTATAGGGCAGCTGCACCCATTTGAGGTAGCTGGGCGTTTGTGAAAACGGCATCAGGTTGTGTACAAACGGAAAGCTGAGCGGGGTTTGCGGTACCCGCGGGCCGTAGGCCATTTTGTTTACAAACAAAAAGTCGTTCACCAGCAGCGTTTTCTCCATCGATGGTGTGGGGATGGTGTACGCCTCAAAAATAAAAGTGCGGATGAGTGTAGCGGCTACTACGGCAAATACGGCTGCATCGATCCACTCACGGCTGTTGGGCTTTTTGTAATTGTGAAACACCTCGTGGCCGGCATATCGCTCAGATGCAGAAAAGCCGAGGTAGGGGAAATAGAGAAAAGGCAGAAAAACAGTAGCCGCATGGTGCAACACATTGAAGCGACCAAAATGCATTACAAAAATGATGGTAATCCAGATGCTGATGAACTGGCCGGCAATGGGTATCAGCTGCAGCCAAAACCATAGTCTGCGCAACTGTACTTTTTCGATAATGCACCAGGTGTTGTAAAACGGCACCAGCGCCTTCCAGGGGGCTATCCCGGCTTTCTTAAACATGCCGTACATACCCAGGTGCCAGCCCAACGTACCTATTGCAAAAATTATCCAACCCATTGCTAATCATTGATGCTTTGGGGCCAACTACCCCTTGCGATGGCGACAAATTTACCGGTTCGCCTATAAGTGCCAAACCGGCCCTCAGCTTTACCAAATCTTTTTTGTACCCATACCATCCACGTTTTGTTGAACTTTTTGACCTGATTTTTATCAGGTCGGCGAATGGAGACTGCTTGTTATCTTGACCCCCGGAATGCAAGTGTTCTCCATCAGAGACGTAGAAAGAATGAGCGGCATAAAAGCCCACACGCTGCGGGTGTGGGAAAGCCGCTATGGTCTGGCTTTGCCTCAGCGCAAGGAAAGCAAGCACCGCTTTTATACCAACGAAGACCTGCAGGCAATTCTTCGCATTGCCTGGCTGTATCGCCAGGGATATAAAATCTCATACATCGCCTCTCTCAGCTACAATTCGATAGCCGAGATGATTGAAAAAGAGGTACGCAGCGGCGTATTTTTTACCGAGCAAATGAGCGAAATGCTCAAAGCCAGCCGCCACCTGGACGATGACCTGTTTGAGCGAACCATGGCCAATACCATTTTGCAGTTAGGTATTGAGCGGGCCATGGTACACGTTTTTTACCCCGTGCTGGAGAAGATTGGCTACCGCTGGATGAGTGGCGATTTTATACCGGCGCAGGAGCATTTTGCCACCAATTTGATACGCAACATGCTTATTCGCCAGCTGGATGATCTGGCCATGCCCCAGCCGAACGGCCGCCTGCCCATCCTGCTGTTCACCCCCGAAGAAGAGTACCACGAACTGCCGCTCCTGTTTATCCATTATCTGCTTCGCAAAAATGGCTACCCTACCATTTACCTCGGCGCCAACGTATCAGAGCAGGTAATAGAAGATGTTTGCCGTAGCCGGCCGGTGGTGCAGCTGCACTATCACCAGCTCACCAATTTCACCAATTACGATGCCGACGAGTACCTGGAAATGTGGTGCGATAAGTTTCCGCAGAAACAAATAGTGGTGAGCGGCCCGCTGACCCTGCAAATGCCGGAACTGCCACCCAATGCGCATGCCGTGCGTAGCATGAACGAGCTATTGCTGTACTGCCGCCAGCCCTACCCTTATGGCAGAGATTAGCGGGGCTAAATCTTCACGTTGTCCAGCACGTCTTTTACCGTGATTTTTTTGTCGGACAGGATAATGAGGCGCTCTACAATATTGCGCAGCTCCCGGATATTGCCGGTCCAGTAGTGCTGCTGCAGCAGGCTGATGGCCTCGGGCTCCATGGTTTTTTTGGCAATGCCGTACTCAGCACAAATGGCGCCCAAAAAATGGTCGACCAGCAGGGGAATATCATCACGCCGATCATTGAGCGATGGCACGTGAATGAGAATGACGCTGAGCCGGTGGTAAAGGTCCATGCGGAAACGCTTGTCCTCTACTTCGGCCATCAGGTCTTTATTGGTAGCTGCCACTACCCGCACGTTCACTTTTATTTCTTTATCGCCGCCTACGCGGGTAATGGTCCCTTCCTGCAAGGCCCGCAGCACTTTGGCCTGCGCCTCCAGGCTCATGTCGCCTACTTCGTCCAAAAACAAGGTGCCTTCGTTGGCCTGCTCAAACTTGCCAATGCGCTGCTTGACCGCCGATGTAAAGGAGCCTTTTTCGTGGCCAAACAATTCGCTTTCGATCAGCTCGCTGGGAATGGCGGCGCAGTTTACTTCCACCAGCGGGCCCTTGTTGCGCTGGCTTTGCTCGTGCAGCCATTTGGCTACCAGTTCTTTGCCCACGCCGTTTTCGCCGGTTACCAGTACCCGGGCATCGGTGGGGGCCACCTTGCTCACCGTCTCTTTTATTTTTTTAATGGCTTCGCTTTCGCCAATCATCTCCTGCACCCGGCTGATGCGACGCTTAAGGGTGCGTGTTTCTGTCACCAGCGTGGTTTTGTCGGTAGCATTGCGAATGGTGATGAGCAACCGGTTGAGATCAGGCGGCTTTGAAATATAGTCGTAAGCGCCCTTCTTCACTGCTTCTACCGCTGTTTCTATATTGCCATGCCCACTGATCATGATCAGCGGAACATCGGGGTTTACTTCGCGGCTCTTTTCCAAAAACTCCATGCCGTCCATCTTCGGCATTTTAATGTCGCACAGTACCACGTCGTAGCTGTTCTTTTTAAACAGCTCAAAGCCCATTTCGCCGTTTTCGGCTACTTCCACTTTGTAGCCTTCGTGCTGCAGTATTTCGCTCAGCGTATTGCGGATAGCCCGTTCGTCGTCGATGATGAGTATGCTGGACATGGAGAAATTTGAGATGCTGGAATTTGAGATTTGAAAAAACGGCGTGTGCAGAAAAGGCCGGCTTGGCCGCCAGCTGCTGAAGAGCCGGCAGGGTTGGGTGTGCTGCCTCTATTTCAAACTTTGTGCCACCAATTCAGCCACATCTAGTACCTGTACCTGCTCTTCCTTTTCATTCTTCTTCACGCCATCGGTCATCATGGTATTGCAAAACGGGCAAGCCGCTGCTATCACCGATGCACCGGTGGCCAGTGCTTCCTGGCTGCGTTCCCAGTTTACCCGGGTATCGCCTTTTTCTTCTTCTTTAAACATTTGCGCACCGCCGGCACCACAACACAATCCGTTGCTACGGCAGCGCTTCATTTCTACCAGTTCGGCATCCAGCGCTTCCAGCACGGCCCGGGGCGCTTCGTAAATATTGTTGGTGCGACCCAGGTAGCAACTATCGTGGTAGGTAATGCGCTTGCCTTTGAAACTACCGCCTTCTTTCAGCTTCAGCTTGCCATCGTTGATGAGCTGTTGCAGCAAAGTAGTGTGATGTATCACTTCGTAATGGCCGCCCAGATCGGGGTATTCATTCTTCAGGGTATTAAAGCAGTGCGGACAGGTGGTCACAATTTTTTTGATACCATAGCCATTGAGCACTTGTATGTTTTGGAAGGCCATCATTTGAAACAAAAACTCATTACCTGCCCGCCGGGCCGGATCGCCGGTGCACATTTCTTCGGCGCCCAGTATGCCGTAGCTGATGCCGGCCGCATCCAGTATTTGGGCAAATGCCCGGGTCACCTTTTGTGCCCGCTGGTCGAAACTGCCAGCACATCCTACCCAAAACAACACCTCGGGTGCTGCCCCTTCGGCAGCCCATTCGGCCATGGTTTTTACATTCATATAGCGGCTTTTTCTGCAGTGCGGGGCTGTGGCAGCCTGCACACGGTTTTTGCAAAAATGCGGGTTTTGTACCGAAGCATTCGGCGCTGTGCAGGCACATTTTGGAGGGCGCTGGATTGGGCCGCCTATATTTGGCACCTGTCGCTATGAATCCACTGCTACGTATTGCTATCTGGGGCCTTGGCATCAGTGCACTGGGCACCCTGCCACTGGGTACCATTAATGTGGCAGCCATGCAAATTTCGATCGCCGAAGGTTTGTATGAGGCTTGCCTGTTCAGCATAGGGGCCGCCATCATAGAGGTGGCCTATGTGCGGGTATCGCTGGTGGGCATCAACTGGATACGGCACCGGGCCCACCTGCTGCGCTGGCTCGACTGGGCGGCTTTTTTGATTGTAGCGGCGCTGGCCATTACCAGTTTTATAGCGGCAGCCCATCCCGAGGGCGGCGGCAAAAACGTGATCCTGAATGCCAACGTCAACTCCTTTGCACTGGGGGTGAGCATGAGCGCCCTCAACCCCATGCAGGTGCCCTTTTGGTTTGGCTGGAGCACCGTGCTGTTTGGCAAAGGCTTACTGAAGGCCGACAAGCAATACTTCAATTGGTACTCAGTTGGCATTGGCATTGGTACGCTGACGGGCCTGGCCATCTTTGTGCTGGGTGGCCAGGTACTGGTGCGCCATATGGACGATAACCGGAGCCTCATCAACTACATCATAGCCGGCATTTTTGCACTCACGGCACTCATCTTTTTGTACAAAATCATTTTCAACAAAGGCGCTGCGGCGGCCCTGCAGGCCAAATCGGCCGAAGAGGCCAACCAGGACCCAGCCTGATTGTTAAGCCCCCGCTCATGCGCACCCACTTTTTGCTATTGCTGCTGGCAGCCAGCGTGGTGGCCACAGCACAAACCGCCATTGACCAGCCCCCGGGGCCACTACCTGCCGGCCATTTGCTGCTGGTAGGCACCCGGCACGCCGGCAATGCCCGCATGAGCCACCAGCAACTGCTGCGCTACCTGCAAAGCTGGCAGCCCGACATAGTGCTGTGGGAATATGAAAAAGACTTCAAACGGGTGTTTGGCCTGCAAACGGCCCGCCTGCTGGGTGTGGCCAAAGTAAGCATAGAGCAAACGGCCCTGCAGCGCTACAGCCGCCAGCGCCCCCAATGCCTGATACTGGGCTACGACACCAGCTTCGACCGTCGCCGATATCTCAGCGATATGATCCAGATAAACACCCGGCTGACCGACTCGCTGAACGCTGCCTACGCCGCTGGCCGTATGGACTCGGCGGAGCAGGTACTGTTTGCCCGCTACGATGCGCTGAACCACTACTTCAACGAACGCTTTTTGGAACTGGACCTGGCCGGCATGAACAGCCGCCGGCACATGGATTCGCTGCTGCTATACATCCATACCGAGCGGCAGGCCAATACCCAATTGGGCAGCCGCCACATTGCCGATTCGGCGCTGGTGCAAGACCATCTGGAACAGGAAGATTTTTGGCATGCCCGCAATGCCCACATGGCCCGCCGCATACAGCAGGTGCGCCAGGCATACCCTGGCAAAAGCATGGTAGTACTGATGGGCGCCGCCCACAAACCCGAGCTGATGCAACTGCTGGGGCTGGATACCGGCGAAGCGTGGTTTGGCAGCCCGCCTGCCGCCCTGCCCGAAAAATAAGCCGCAGCCACCGCCATCGGCGCTTATTTTTGCAGCATGCTGCTTGCCACTCAGCAATACATTTTTTTGATGACGACCCTGGCCATGGATGCCCGCCCCCGCGGCTGAATGGCCTGCATGGGACGCCTGTGCCAACAGGGTGCCCTTCCACTTGTTTTTTTAAATGATGAGCTCCGCCGCGGGGCTCCGTCTTTTTCCTTCTTCAAAAAAATATTTCCAGATGAATTCTGTTGTTCATAGCCAACTGCAGCAAGCTGCTGCCACCGATTTTCTGCCCCTGCAGGGTACCGACTATGTGGAATTTTATGTGGGCAATGCCAAGCAGGCCGCCCACTACTATATGAGTGCGTTTGGCTTTCAGGCGCTGGCCTACGCCGGCCCCGAAACCGGTGTAAAAGACAAGGTGAGCTACGTAGTGCGCCAGCACAAACTAACCTTTATGCTGACCACCCCGTTGCGGGCTGGCAATGAAATAGCCGACCATGTATACAAACACGGCGATGGCGTAAAAACCCTGGCCCTGCGGGTAGATGATGCCACCGATGCGTGGGAGCAAACTACCCGCCGCGGCGCCGATAGCTGCCTGGCCCCCACCCGCCTGCAAGATGCCGATGGCGAAGTGGTGCTGAGTGGCATACACACCTATGGCG
>CANHEC010000050.1 GCA_947459455.1 Chitinophagaceae bacterium | reverse complement strand
CAGTGCCGAGGTGGCCGTGGGCAAAACGATTTACGTACGCTTTGCACCCACGGCCGGCCAGGCCTACAGCGGGCAGGTGCAGCACAGCAGCGCCGGCGCCGTCGTTCGCAGCTTGTCGCTCAGTGGCCAGGGCGTCGATCCGGGCAATCTCACTTTCAACTTCAATGCCTGCACGGTAGCCGGGCAGCCCGGCAGCGGCTTCACCCAGTTTAGCAGCAGCGGTGCACAGCTATGGAACTGTACCAGCTTTGGCCGCAGCAATACCAACGGCGTGCAAATGAATGGCTTCAGTGCCGGCGCCCAGCTCAATGAAGACTGGCTGATTTCGCCGGCCCTCAACCTGTCGGCCGGTTTCAATATTCCGGTGCTGCGTTTTTACAGCCGTACCGAGTTTAGCGGCCCGGCCATTGAAGTGCTGGCCAGCACCAACTACAGCGGCACCGGCGACCCCGCTGCCGCTACCTGGACCCCGCTGCCCGCCAGCCTGCCCATACCCGCCAGCAATACCTGGACCCTGACCGACAATATAGACCTGAGCGCCTTCAAGCAGGCCAATGTGTACATCGCTTTCAGGTACCGCAGCAGCCCGGCCGATGGCGCCGCCCGCTGGACCCTGGACGATGTGAGCATTGCCAACGCCAACAGCCTGCTGAGTGCCACCCCGGCCCAGCTGCTGTTTGCTCCCACCGCGGTGGGTAGCAGCAGCGCTGCCCAAACGCTGACGGTGCGGGCCCGCGGCCTCGGCGACCTGCAGGTGCAGGCCAGCGCCGGCTACCAGCTGTCGGCCGACAACAGTAGCTTTTTCAGCAACCTGAACCTGAGTGCCTCCCAGGCCGAGGCAGGCGTGCCGCTTTACGTACGGTACAGCCCGGTAGAAAAAAAGCTGCGGGATACGGGCCGCCTGCGCATCAGCGCTACCGGCGTGGCCGATAGTGCCATAGCCCTGCTGCTTGCCTCGAGCTACCCCCGCAGCCAAACACTGGATGTAGCCACCTGGAACATGACCTTTTTTGGCAATAACAGCAGCAACAATGCCACGCCAGCCTACCGCGAACAGCAAAAGCAAAACGCCAAAACCGTGATCAACCGGCTGGAGGCCGATGTGATTGGTGTGCAGGAAATCAGCAGCGACTCGGTGTGGAATGTGTTGCTGAGCGAAATGCCCGGTTACGCAGCGGTACTATCGCCGCGGTGGAGCCGCTCGTTCGATGCACCCGACCCCAATTTTCCGCCGCAAAAAGTGGGCTTTTTGTACAACTCAGCCACTATGACGCTGCTATCGGCCCGTGCCATGTTTGAAGGCGTGTACGATGCGGCCCGTGGCGGTGCCAACACCTTGCCATCCTACCCGTCGCCTGCCGGGCCTTCGGCTTTTTGGGCCAGTGGCCGCCTGCCGTTTATAGCCAGCTTTAGTGCCAATATAGCCGGCAGCCAGCGCACCGTGCACGTGGTGGTCATCCATGCCAAATCGGGTAGTGCCAGTGCTGAAGACTACAACCGCCGGGTGTACGATGCGCAGGTGCTGAAAGACAGCCTGGACACGTACTATGCCGGCGAGTCTGTAATCGTGCTGGGCGATTTCAACGACGATATGCTCACCTCTACGTTTGGCGGCCAGCCCTCGCCCTACCGGCCTTTTGCTACCGATGCGGCGGGCTACCAGGCCTACACGCAGGGCTTTTCGGCGGCGGGCCGCGCCAGCTTTGTGGGCAGTACCAATAGCATGATAGACCACCTGCTGGGTACCAACGAGCTGAACAGCGCCTACCTGGCCGGCAGTGCCGAGGTAGAAGACCCCCGCACCTACATCAGCAACTATACCAGCACTACCAGCGATCACCTGCCCGTGTACGTGCGGTATGCGCTGGAGGTGCCGCTGCCGGTGGCCATGAGTCCGCTGCAGGCCTGGCTGCAGGGCAGCACCGCCCAGCTGCGCTGGCACACGCTTACCGAGCAGGGCAGCAGCCATTTTGTAATAGAGCGCAGCAGCGGCCAGCAGCGCTTTGTGCCCGCGGGCGCCCTCAATGCCCGTGGCCAAAGCAGCACCCGCCAGCAGTACCAGTGGACCGAAGCGGGCCTTTCGCCGGGCGTGTACACCTACCGCCTGAAGGCCGTAGACCGCGATGGCAGCTACCACTACAGCAACCAGGTGGCGCTGCGGGTGGGCGGTGCCCACATTGTGGTGTACCCCAACCCCGTGAAGCAACAACTGCAGGTAGTACTGCCAGCTGGCGTGCACAACCTGCGCTGGAGCCTGGCCAGTGCCACCGGCCGACAGCTGGCGGCAGGGCAGGGTAGTGCCGGTAGCGCCATACCGGGCTTGCAGCAGGCCGTACAGCAGCTAAAGCCCGGCCTGTACCTGCTACAGCTGCATACCGAGCTGGGCCCCGAAACCATTAAGCTGCTGAAAGAATAATAGCAGGGGCCGGCAGCGGCAGTGCATTCCCAGGCTACCGTTCGGGCTGCTGCGGGCTTCGCTATCGCTTCGGCCCCGGCTGCGCCGTGGCTACCCCTTCGCATCCCGCGGCCCATGGGCTGTGTGCAAGGCCCGGCCATCCACGGCTAGCCCTGCCGGGCACTGCACGGCTGCCCCACGCCCCCCCGACCAACGATACTACCCCGCACCCCGGCCCCGGCCGGGGGAGGAGTAGTGAGGCGGGCGGGTACCGCTGCCGGGTACTGCACGGCTGCCGATGGGGCCCTCTTGTTCCTTGCAATTTTGTCAGTTGCTGACGGGGCGGCACTGTGTTTGTACTGCCCCCGCGGGTGGCCGGGCGCCAAGGCGGCGGCTACCCAGTATCCACTAACCAATTAAACAAACGATATGGCTACCGGAAGCATCAGAGTGAGTTCGGAAAACATCTTTCCGATCATTAAAAAATTCCTGTACAGTGACCACGAAATTTTTATCAGAGAACTGGTGAGCAATGCGGTGGATGCCACCCGCAAGCTGAAGACACTGGCCAGCGTAGGCGAGTACAGCGGCGAACTGGGCGAGCCCCGCATAGAAGTGGTGCTGGATGCGAAAAACAAAACGATCAGCATCGTAGACCAGGGGATAGGCATGACGGCCGAAGAGGTAGACAAATACCTGAACCAGGTGGCGTTTAGCAGTGCCGAAGAATTTTTGGCGAAGTACAAGGGCCAGGCCGAAGCCAGCATCATCGGGCATTTTGGTTTGGGCTTTTACAGCTCGTTCATGGTGGCGCACAAAGTGGAAGTGTTTACCAAAAGCTGGAAGGCCGATGCGCCGGCAGTGCGCTGGGAGTGCGATGGCAGCCCCGCGTATCAACTGGAAGAAACCACTGAACGGACCGAGCGTGGTACAGAGATCCGCCTGCATGTAGACAAAGACAGTGAAGAGTTTTTGGATGAGTTTCGGCTGAAGGGCATCCTCGAAAAGTTCTGTAAGTTTTTGCCGGTGCCTATTTTCTTCCGCGATGTGAATGCAAAGGTGGAGGATAAGGTGAAGGCCAAGGATGAGGAAAAGGCTGAGGGCGAGGTGGAAGAGGCTGAAGTGGTGGAAGATGCCAAGCCGATTAACAATACGCATCCGGCATGGGTGCGCAAGCCCAGCGAGCTGAGCAAAGAAGACTATGAAGCTTTTTACAAGGAGCTGTACGGACCTTTCAGCGAAACACCGCTGTTTTGGATTCACCTGAACGTGGACTATCCGTTTAACCTGACGGGTGTGCTGTATTTCCCCAAGATTAAGAAGAGCTACGAGATACAGAAAGACAAGATTCAGCTGTACAGCAACCAGGTGTTTGTAACCGATGAGGTGAAAGACATTGTGCCGGAGTTTTTGATGCTGCTACATGGCGTGATCGACAGCCCAGATATTCCGCTGAACGTGAGCCGCAGCTACCTGCAGGGCGATCCGAATGTGAAGAAGATCAATGCCCACATTACCAAAAAGGTGGCCGATAAGCTGGATGAAATATTCCGCAATGACCGCGCCGATTTTGAAAGCAAATGGGATAGCCTCGGCCTGTTTGTAAAGTATGGTATGATGACCGATGACAAGTTCTTTGACAAGGCGAAGAACTTCCTGATTATGCAGGATACGGGTAGCGGCAACTTTATGACCATCGACGAGTACAAAAAGGCGGTGGAAAGCCTGCAGGTAAATAAGGACAAAAAGACGGTGGTGCTGTACACCAGCGACGAAGTGCAGCAGGATGCCTACGTAAAAGCGGCTCGCAGCAAGGGCTACTACGTGGTAAAGCTGAACGACCTGATAGACCCGAGCTGGATGGGCCAGCTGGAAATGAAGCTGAGCGATGTACAGTTTGTACGCGTAGACAGCGACATAGCCGACAACCTGATAGACAAAGACGAGAAGAACGAAAGTGTGCTGACGCTGGAGCAGGCCAACAGCCTGGTAGATTGGTTTAAGAGCAAGATAAGCCAGGCAACCGCTGTGGTAGAAGTGAAGGGCCTGAGTCCGGATACGGCGCCGGTAGTGGCTACCCGCCCCGAGTGGAGCCGCCGCATGAAAGACATGGCAGCCATTAGTGGTGGCGGTGGTATGATGGGCTTTTACGCCAACATGCCCGATGAAGTAAACTTTACGCTGAATGGAAACCATCCCATTCACCAGCAGATACTGGCCGAGGGCGATGAGGGTAAGAAAGAAAAGATAACCCGCAACCTGATAGACCTGGCACTGCTGAGCCAGGGCATGCTGAAAGGCAGCGACCTGACGGAGTTCATCAGCCGCAGTGTAGAGCTGATGGAAGGCCGCAAGAGCAGCATCATCACCGAGGTGTAAGCAGCCATGTTACTTCGATAATCAATTATGCAAAAGCCGGTGCCCGTGGGATGCCGGCTTTTTTCATCCTTTTTCATGATGGTGATAGCTGTGGGTAGCCTCGTCATTTGTTGTAAATTGAGGTGCATGATTTCTATTGCCATTGTAGACGACAACGACTTTTTGCGCAAGGCCATGATGGAGCGGCTGGCGGGCCAGTTCAGGCTGGTGACCGATGCCAGCCAGGCCAAATACATGTTGCGTTTTTTGAAGACGCAGGCGCCGGCCGATCATCCGCAGGTGGTGCTGATGGACATAGCGATGGATGAAATGGATGGTATCACCGCCACAGCGTTGGTAAAAGAAGCGAACCCTGATATTCGGGTAATCATGCTTACGGTGTTTGAAGATGTAGACAAGGTGCTGCAAGCCATCAAAATGGGCGCCGACGGCTACTGCCTGAAAGATGAGCCGACTGAAAAGCTGGTAAGCTGCATAGAAGATGTGATGGCCGGCGGCAGCTACATGAGCCCCAGCGTAGCCCGCAAAGCCATGCGCTACCTGCAGCAAACTTATGTGCCGGCTGAGCCTGCCGCGAACAACCCCCTCACCAGCCGCGAACAGGAAATACTGCAATACGTGATAGAAGGCCGTACGTATCAATCAATAGCCGATATGTTGTTTGTAAGCCTGGCTACCGTTAAGAGCCATGTATACAACATTTACGAAAAGCTGCAGGTGAACAACAAGATGGAGGCGATGCGCATTGTAAAAGAAAAGCGCTGGATTTGAAGCAGGGGTTTTGCCCTGGCACATTGCTTTTGTACTAAAAAAGGAAAGCACCATCGGCCAGCGACGGTGCTTTTTTTGGTGCCATGTTGGCCACCGTTGCCAGCCTATCGTTGCTTCACCACCCTCAGTATTTCTTTGTTGGCCAGTTTGATATAATACACGCCATTTACATAGTTGCTGAGATCGACCACCTGCAGCTGGCTGCTGATGCGGATGTTTTGCAGCAGCTTGCCACTTTGGTCGAACAGCTGTGCCTGGCTGCCTACCAACTGCCGGTGAGGCAGGCTGATGTAGGCGGCAGCTTGTGTAGGGTTGGGGTACACCAGGGTGCGTTGGGTGCTGGCTTTGTTGCCTGCCACCCGCACGATGGCTGAGTAGGTGATGCGGCCGTCGAGGTCTACCTGCCGCAGGCGGTAATACAGCCACTCGGTAGCAGGCAGCTTATCAATTTGGGCATCGGTGTAGCGGTACGACCGTTCGGCCTGGCTAAAGCCGGCTGCTGCCATGGTGCCAATACCGGTAAAGCGTTGCGCATCGTTGGAGCGTTCTACCACAAAGTGCTTGCTGTTTTGCTCGCTGACGGTGCTCCATTGCAGCAGCGCATCGGGGCCGCGGCGTTCGGCCATAAAGCGCAGCCAGGTTACCGGCAGGGCAGCCGTTACCATGGTAGATTGAATAGCACCTGGCCGCAGTGTTTCGGTATTGCCCACGGTATCGGTAGCCAGTACAAAGAAGAAGTACTGCGAGCCTGGCTTGCCATTGATGACGGTATCGGTACGGGTGAGGCCGCTGCGCAGCAGGCTGTAATTGCTTCCGTCTTCTGAAATGTAGAGGCTGTAAAAGCGCAGCCCACTGCCGCCGGCATCATCGTGACCGCTCCAGCTGAGGCTGATGGCTGCGGGTGAGGTAGCCGGCAGGGGTGCCAGCTGGCTGGTGGGTGGCAGGGCATCAATGGTATTGGTTTCTTTATTCGTAGCAATAGGGTCGTTTTCGTCGAAAATGATCACGGTATCTGCCATCACCGTGTCGCGGGTGCGGGTGCTGGTGCCGGGTTTGATGCTGAAGCTGACAAAGCCGTGGCCATGGTTGGGATTGGTGCTGTCCTGTAGCAGCAGCAAGCCTTTCAGCGGGTCGGTAGGGGTTTGCAGTGTCAGCGGATCGATGGATTGCAGCAGCCAGAAAGCTTGCTTGTTTTGTACATCGTAGCCAGCCGTGATGTCGACAAACAAGCCCAGTGAGTCGCGGCAATCGAGGCGCTGATAGTAAGCGGCTGTACCGCTGGGAATGGCAAATGAAAGACTATTGAAACCGAAACTACCGAGTTCGAATTTGGCAGCATCCAAATTAGGGTGAATGGGGGCTGTGATGCGTACTGCTTTGGCGGGGGCGGTGGCGCTGGTGTCGTTTTCAAAATTGATTCGGTAGGGCAGCCGGTCGTTCACACTTACCCAGCGGCGGTCGGGCTGGCCCACCGGCCCAATGATTTCGTTGGGGTCGTACGAACCGAGTATCTGGATGCGGCCACTTTGCGGATCGGAAGGATAGGGTGAGGGGCGCCGGGTGCCACCGCCGTTGCTGTTTTGCGGGCATTGGTCATCCAGGCGTCGCGGTTTTTTCCCTCTTGTTATTCTGATATAATCTTCCCCACGTCCCTGATTGTAAAAATGGCGGAGTTGCTCGGAATCTTCGAGACCAAATGTTTCCAGCCAGGTTTGATAAACCGATTCATTGATCTTGCTTTCAAGGTGATCATAATGGTGCTGGCGCAATGACTTACCGGTGAGAAAACTGCTGCCAAGATCGAGGAGGGCCACAGACCCCAGCGCAACTGCACCTGGAATGGCCAGCGTAGAACCTGCAGCAGCGGCGCCGGTTGCTGCCAATCCACCCACTAAATTGCCTCCGCTACTTACGATATCCCATTGAGCATCTACTACATCACCATAGCTGGCATTCGGACTATTCAACACTCGGTTATAGTTGAGGCCTTTCATTGTCAGGTCGCCGAAACCCATGGTGGGGCCTGCTTTTCCCAACAGGTTTGACAGTTTGGTAATGCCGGGCAGTATTCTTTCCGCCGCTTGTAGTTTTGCAGCAGCTCCGGCCACTTCCTGAAAGGAGCCGCCCGGGGCAAGCAGGCTTTCTACTGCGGCTATTTTCGACAGCTTCAAGCTGTTTTCGGCAAAGGCCCTGGGCATATCAATCAGTGAAGTGATCAGTCCGGTATTGCCCGCCATATCTAATGTCAGCTGAGTATTGAGTGCCCATTCGGGCGGTGTTGGTGCTTCGTTCGACGACTCATCTTGAGGTTTGCATTTTTTAAGTCCAAAAGGGTCAATGCCGTTAGCAGGATTGTTACCGACATATTGATACAGCCCCATGCCATCGGCATACCCAATCAGGTCTCGCTGCTGAAACACGCCGAGGTCAGGATTGTAGTTTCTGAAATAAAACGAGTTGCTGGCAGTAGCGCTGTCGTACTCCTGACCAGTAAAGCCAATGCGATTGCCGACTAAACTGCCATTTAGCAAGTTGCCGGTAGAGTCAAGGCGGCGCTGCTTGCCGAAGGGGTCGTATTCATATCGTTCTACCAGCCTGCCGTTGCTGTTGGTGATGCTTTCTACAGAGCCCAGGTCATCTTGCAGGTAGTAGTAGCGCTGCTGCTGGTATTGTATACTCAGCGGCGATAAAAAGCCACTGTACACCTGCTTGCTTACAAGTTGGCCGGCTTTGTATTCCAGTACGGGCATCATGCCGCTAAAGCTGTACTCATAGGCTTGCCCGTTTAGCACTTTGCCAGTGCGCCGTCCTAAGGCATCATACCGGTAGCCGTACACGGCTGTGGGCGAGGCTGAGTCTTTCAGCAGGCGTTTTTCGGCGTCGTATGTTTTGTAGAACACACCGTCGAACCGGAGATTGCCGTTGTCATCGTACAGCAGTGGGCGAATGCTGGCGCCGGTTTGTGTTTGGGTCAGCTGGTTCAGGTTGTTGTTGCTGTAGTTGGTAAGTATACCATTGATGGTGGCCGTTACACGGTTGCCCAGTGCATCGTAGCTGTAGCTGTGTTGCTGGTTGGGGCTGCCCACCGGTCCACGCTGGTAGCCGGTCAGTCGGTAGTTGGCATCGTAGCTGAATCGCTCCGACAATTGCGGCGCATGCAGCCGCTCGATGGCTATTTTGTTGCCCTGTTTATCATAGCTGATTTGCACCTGCTGCAGGCTGCCGCTGCTGTAGCCTATCAGGCGGTTGGCCACATCGTACTGGTACTGGCTGCTGATGCCGTTGGCCAGGGTGCGGCTGAGTACCTGATTGATGGCATTGTAGCTGT
>CANHEC010000049.1 GCA_947459455.1 Chitinophagaceae bacterium | reverse complement strand
CAACAACATCACCGTTTTTTCGGCGCGGCAAAACTGGGTACCCCCGGGCCAAAGCAATGTGGACCGTTGCTACCTGAATATCATTATTCAAACTGCGGCTGCACCCTCTTTTCGTATCAATGGGCTGCCGCCAACAGGTAGTTTTCAGGGAATACCCGGAACCGGCTATAGCTATCTACAGGAAGAGGTGACCAATTTGGCGCTGAGCAATCCGGTGCAAACACTGACTGCCGATTCCAGTTTTTCGGCCATTGCGTATGGCTATGGCAATGTGGAATCTTATGGATACAATGCCGGTACCAATGTGATCGACCGCAGCCAGTTCATCACTATCAAAAATGAATTCGCTACCGTCAATTTTCCGGCTACTTGCGTCAATTCGCCTTTCAATTTTGCCATTACGCTGCCCTACCAGGCCACGCAGTTGCGTTGGCAGTTTTACGGCCGATTTACCGATACGACCGTTAACGCACCAGTACCAGATAGCAGCTTTGTGGTAGATAGCAAAACCCTGTATCAATACCGGCTGCCACGCAGCTACATCCTCAGCAATACCGGCCTGTACAAGGTAACAGTATTCGCCACCAACCCATCGCCCGATGGCTGTAGTGGCGAGCAACAAATAGACTACGATGTAGAAGTGTTTCCGAAACCCACCGCCAATTTCGATTGGACGCATACGGGTTGCACGACCGATTCGGTCCGGTTTACCGACCGATCGAATGGGCTGGGCAGAACGATAAACCGCTGGCGCTGGCAGTTTGGCGATGGCGGGGTAGACTCGGTACGCAATCCGGCAAAGCTGTACGCAGCACCGGGTGTATATTCGGTTCGCCAAACCATCATTACCGATATTGGCTGCGTAGCAGACACTGTCAAAACAATCAATGTGACACTACCGCCGGTAGCCAAATTTGGTGTGTCGGCGCCGGCGTGCATTGGTTCGCCCATCAGTTTCACCGATTCATCTACCGCCAGCGGCAGTACTATTGTGCGCTGGTATTGGGATTTTGGCAATGGCCGCCGCGATACCGCTACCACAAATGCAGCCCGCACCAATAGTTACGCCGCAGCTGGTACCTACACCGTTCGGCTGGTAGTCGAAAATCAAAGTGGTTGCCGGAGCGTTGCGTTTACCCGCTCGGTGGTGGTCACTGCATTCCCGGTCGCCGATTTTGCATTGCCAGCCGCGGTTTGTTTGCCAGTAGGTCGTGCCGCATTTACCGATGCCAGCAGCATAGCCGATGGTACCCAGGCACAGTTTAAATACCGCTGGGAGTTTGGTGACGGTGGAATCGATAGTGTTCGCAATCCCGTTCATTTCTACAATGGTACCGGGCCTTTCACAGTAAAACTGCGGGTAACCTCCGGAGCTGGTTGTATCAAAGACACCAGCAAGGTGCTGAGCAACGTATTTGCGCAGCCCCAAGCCAGCTTTACAGTGCCAGCGGAGCTTTGCCTGCGAGATAGTAGCCGTTTTGCCAGTACCAGTACGGCCGCCAACCAGGCCATTGTAAAGTACTATTGGAACTTCGGTAATGGTCAAATCGATTCGGTAATGAATCCGGTCAGGCGCTATGCAACCGCCGATACATTCACCGTTCGCCATTGGATTGTGAGCGATAAAGGCTGCTTCAGCGATACGGCCGTGCAGCAGCATATCGTAAACCCATTGCCAACGGCCGCTTTCAATACGTCATCGCCGGCATGCGAAAACAATGCGATCAGCTTTGCCGATGCCAGCAATCCGCGGGTGGGTACGCTCACCCGTTGGCAGTGGAATTTGGGAGATGCGACCGTTCGTGATTTGAGCAGTGGTGCACCTTTTACCCATGTGTACAGTGTATTTGGCCCCAGGCAGGTAAGCCTGGTAGTGACCAATAGCAAGGGATGTGTGGGAGATACGCTGCGGCGTATGGTTCAAATCAACCCACTGCCGAGGCCCGATTTTGTGGTGCCCGAAGTATGCCTGACGGACGCGTTTGCCGTTTTTACCAACAACAGCAGCATACCCGATGGCACGGGCAGTACGCTTAGCTGGCAGTGGAATTTTGGTGATGCCGCTGCTACACCGGCCAATCCGAATACCAGCACGGCTCGCAATGCTCAACATCGCTATAGTGCAGTGGGTAATTATACCGTACGACTGGTGGTTACTTCGGCCAATGGCTGTGTTGACTCCGTGAGCAAAGTATTGACCGTAAACGGTGACAGGCCCCGGGCAGATTTTGTGGTGCTAAACGACACGAGGCTTTGTGCCAATGAAACGATCAGTATTCAAAATAAGTCGACCGTCAACTTTGGTGCAGTAACGAAAACGGAGATTTTTTGGGACTGGCCAAACGCTGCCATCGTCACCACTGATGATAATCCGCAACCCGATAAGCAATACAGTCATCGTTATCCTGATTTTCAGGCTCCATTCAGCAAAGCTGTGCAAATCCGCTTTTTGGCCTACAGTGGTGGAGTTTGTGTAAGTGAAGTCATCAAAACAATTACGCTGAACGCCAGTCCGAGGGTGGTGTTCCAAACTATTCCGGGCATTTGCCTCGATGCCAGCAGTCGCAGCATTTTGCAAGCCAGCGATGCCGCCGGTTTGCCCGGTGCCGGTACTTTCAGCGGTGCTGGTGTCAATGCAGCTGGATTGTTTAATCCTGCTACAGTAGGGGTGGGTACCTACACGCTGCAGTATCGCTACATCAGTACTGTAGGCTGCCGCGACAGCGCCACACAAACAATCACGGTGTGGCCCAGGCCCACCGCCAATTTCAATGTAGATGCGCCTACCTGCGAAACGCAGGCCATCACGTTCCGCGATGCCTCGGTGCCCAACTTTGCCCGTCTGGCGCAGTGGAACTGGACCATGGGCAACGGCAATACGCGGAATCTTAACTCAGCCAATCCATTTACAGAAGTGTACAGCAGCACTGGCAACTACACCGTAGCGCTGCAGGTCATTACCGATAGCGGCTGTACCAGTGTACCGGTCAGCAAAACCATTCGGGTAAACCCGCTGCCGAAGGTCGATTTTACACTACCCGTGGTGTGTATGCCGGTAGGCCTTGCCAATTTTACCGATCAGTCTACCATTGCTGATGGCAGTCAGGCACAGTTTACGCATCGCTGGTCGTTTGGTGTGGGCAATGCCGGGGCTACGGGCCGCTCAGTCAGCTACAATTACCCGGCGGTAGGTAGCTACAACGTAAAATTGGTGGTCACTTCGAAAGACGGTTGCAGCGATAGCCTTACCAAGGTGCTGTCAGATGTAAACCCGCAGCCGTTAGCAAACTTCGATATCACGCCACCGGCCGTATGCATCGGCGATGTGCAGCAGTTGACCGATCGAAGCAATCCGCTGGCACAAACCATCACCGGCTGGTTTTGGGACCTGGGTGACGGTACCCGACCCACTACTCAAAATGTGAGTTACACCTATCGTAGCGCAGGCACCTTTAATGTGCGGATGTATTACCAAACCAATAAAGGCTGCTTTAGCGATACCGTTGTGAAGCCCCTCACTGTGCACCCTTACCCGGTAGTAAATGCCGGGCCGGATTTGGTAGTGCTGGAAGGTGGACAGGCAACTATAAATGCGACGGCCACCGGTAGCAGCAACTATACATACCTGTGGACACCGGCTACGCATCTGAGCAGTGCCACCGTGCTGACGCCGGTAACACGCCCCACCAACGATATCACGTATCGTCTAACGGTGACTGGCGCCGGTGGATGCGCCCGCAGCGACGATGTTTTTGTAAAAGTGTTGTTCGATCCGGTGGTGCCCAATGGCTTCAGCCCCAACGGCGACGGCATCAATGATGTGTGGAACATCAAGTACATCAGCAGTTATCCCGGTGCAGTCATTCAGGTGTTCGATCGGTATGGCAAACAGGTGTTTTCCAGTATGGGCTACAATACGCCGTGGGATGGCAAGTTGAATGGTGCCGACCTGCCGGTCGGTACTTACTATTACATCATCGATCCTAAAAATGGCCGCAAGGCCCGCAGCGGATCGGTGACTATCTTGAGGTGATATGAGCAGGCGTAGCTGGGTAATATGGGGATGCCTGATAGGGTGCTGTTGGCTTTCGATCAACCTGCAGGCGCAGTCATTTGTGTTTGCGCAAATGACGGGCAGGCCGCTGAACACTACCGGCTGGAACCTGCAGGGTAATGCTTATGTAGGCAATACCGGTGCTAACACTGGTAATGGAGAACTGATCCTCACAGATCCGGTTAATTTTCAGTCGGGCTCCATTTTCTTCAATACACCTATCAATTTGGCGCAGTGCAGCAAGTGGACGGCAGAGTTTGAGTTTCGAATCCAGGATGGCAACGCCGCCGATGGACTTGCTTTTTGCTACCTCGATGTTCCACCCTCCGGTTTTGTAAGTGGTGGCGGATTAGGTATACCAGCTACTGCCAATGGGCTGAAAGTGTGTATAGATACCTGGCTGAACTGTGGTACCGACGCTGTACCCAAACTGCAGATTAGGTGGGGAAATGGCTACAACGAGTGCGATGGCCAACCGACTTTTGCCAATAATACCGGCTTGCTCAACTTCATTCGTTCGGGCGACTACCACCGTTGTAGAATTGAGTACGATGCAGGCAACATTTCAGTAAGCATCAATGGTGTGCAGCGGTTGACCGGGTTTCAAACCTTCAATTTTCAAGGGTATTTCGGGTTTACCGCCAGCACAGGAGGCTCCAGAGACCGTCACTCGATCCGAAACGTTCGGATTTTTACGGAAATGCCGCCTTCAGTGGCTGGCAGCAACAGCAGCGTTTGCCACACGGGTAACTTGCAGCTGGGTACTACGCCCAATCCGGCGTATCAGTATCGTTGGAGCCCGGCAGCCGGCCTCAGTGCTATCAACATTTCCAATCCGGTGGCTACCGTGCAAAACAATACCAATGCTACCATCCGCCAGAAATACTACTTGCGCACCGAGTTTGCAAACCTGCCAGGCTGCGGCAGTACCGACAGTGTGGAGATCACGGTATTTCCAAGGCCTCGTGCCGAATTTGACCTGCTGACCGATGGCTGCAGTGCCACCCCGGTCATTTTTACCGACCGGGCTACCGCAGGCGACCGGACTATCAGCCGGCGCCGATGGGATTTTGGCGATGGCGGTAGTAGCACCCAAGCCTCGCCCAGTCATGTGTTTGGGCCGGGCAGTTTTTTGGTAAAGCAATGGATTGAAACCGCTGATGGTTGCGTAGACTCCCTGATAAAGCCGGTCAACCTGACTTTGACACCTTCGGCCGACTTTGCAGTTGGGCCTACCCGTTGCGTAAGCACTCCCATCATGCTGACCGACTTGTCGGCCGCTGCGCCCGGTTCGGGTCGGTTGGTACGCTGGATTTGGAACTACGGCGACGGACGCTCAGATACACTGGCCAGTAGCGCCAACAGGACCGTGCAGTATGCTACCGCTGGTAGCTACACCATTACGCTAACGGTAGAAACCGAGACAGGCTGCCGCCACAGCTTTAGCAGGATTGTGGAAGTAGGAGCTTTCCCCCGGGCAGATTTTTTGCTGCCCGAAGTTTGCCTCTCCGACGCATTTGCTGCTTTTACTAACCGCAGTACGCTGTCGCCAGGTAACCTGGCTGCTGTGCAGTGGCGCTGGACTTTTGGCGATGCCAATGCCACGCCAGCCAATCCGGACAACAGCACGCTGGCCTCGCCACAGCATCGCTATAGTGCCGTGGGCAATTACAGCGTGAAGCTGGTGGCCATTGCCCCGGGCAACTGTGCCGATTCGCTTACGCAAACGCTGACGGTGAACGGCGATCGGCCGAGGGCGCTGTTTGTGGTACAAAATGCAGCTGCACTTTGCAGCAACCTGCCGGTACAAATCAGACAGCAGTCTACCGTCAACTTTGGTGGTATTACCAAAACCGAAGTGTATTGGCAATGGCCCGATGCCAGCATTGTGACGGTGGACGACGACCCGCAATTTGACGAAACCTACAGCCATACTTACCCTGTATTCAGCAGCCCGGCCACCCGTACGGTGCAGGTGCGGTTGGTGGCATTTTCGGGCGGGGTTTGTGTCAATGATGTTGTCCAATCCATCACCCTGCAGGCTACGCCGCAGCCGGTGGTGAGCCGGCTTGCCAGCATTTGTGAAGAAGCGCTGCCGCGCCTGCTAACCGAAGGGCGGGATGCTGCAGGACTACCCGGTACTGGCGTGTTTAGCGGACCCGGTGTGCAACCCGGCAACCTCTTTGACCCCGGCAGGGTAGGACCAGGTTTGCAAACCTTGCGATACCGGTACCAAACAGCCGCCGGCTGTGCCGATAGCGTTAGCGCCGATATTGTCGTCTTTCCACGACCAACAGCCGGTTTTAATTTTCAAAATCCGGCTTGCGTGGGGCAGGAGGTAGTGCTGACCGATGCCTCGGTAGCCAATGCCGGAAGGATTGTTCGCTGGCAGTGGGCGCTGAGTGATGGCTTTACCCAAAGCGGCCCGCAGGCCAATCTGCGCCATACCTTTTTAGCCACAGGCCCGGCAAGTGCCACGCTGCAGGTAACCACCGACAGCGGCTGTAGCAGCTTACTGGTTCGCCGCGACTGGCAAGTGAGAGCAGTGCCTGCTGCTGATTTTGTATTACCGACGGCCTGTCTGCCGGCTGGCAGAGCCGAATTTGTGAACCAAACGACCATTGCAGATGGGACAGTCGCCCAGCTGAGCTATCGGTGGAGTTTTGGGTACGCCGGCGGCAATAGTACGTTGGCCAACCCGACCGCATTCTTCCCGGGCGCTGGTCCATTCCCGGTACAGCTTGTTACCACCAGTGTTTTCGGTTGCTCCGACACGGTGCAGAAGCAAATGACCGATATATTTCCACAGCCGCAGGCCAGCATCAGCAGCAGTCCGCCTTTGGGGGTTTGTCTGGGCGAGGTCACCGCTTTCAGCAGTGTCAATAATCCGCTTGGTCAATTGATAACCAATTACTTCTGGACGTTTGGTGATGGGCAAACTGCAGCTGTAGAAGCACCAAATCATCGGTACCGGGCAGCAGGTAGTTTTGATGTGACCTATTACTACCAAACCGATGCCGGCTGCTTTTCGGATACAGTACAAGCCACAGCGGTGGTGCACCCATACCCGGTAGTGAGTGCCGGTCCAGATCTCATTATGCTGGAAGGGGGCCAAACCACCTTGCAGGGAAGTGCTACCGGGAGCAGCAATTATCTGTACCGCTGGTCGCCACCTACCTGGCTCAGCGATGCCACGGTACTCAGACCGGTGGCCAGGCCGCCGGCAGATGCCAGCTATCGCCTGACGGTAACGGGAGCAGGCGGCTGCAGCGCCGACGATGAAGTGTTTGTGAAAGTGCTGCTGAAGCCGGTGGTGCCCAACGCGTTCAGCCCCAATGGCGACGGCATCAATGATACCTGGAACATTCGCTATCTCGATAGCTACCCCGGCGCCACGGTGGAGGTTTTCGATCGCTATGGCAGGCGAGTGCTACTCAGCACCGGCTATAATCAACCCTGGGATGGCCGCCTGAATGGCCAACCTTTGCCGATTGGTACCTATTATTATATCATCAACCCTAAAAATGGCCGGCAACCACTGAATGGTTCGGTCACCATTGTACGATAATGAAGCGGAGTTTGTCGACCATTGGTCGTGGAGCGTTGGCTTGTAGCCTTTTGTTCGTAGCTGTGGCTGGCGCTGTGGCGCAGCAGCGGCCGCACTATACGCAGTATATTCTCAATCAATACATTATCAATCCGGCGGTGGCGGGCATTGAAAACTATACCGATGTAAAGCTGAGCCATCGCCACCAATGGGTAGGTATCCTGGATGCGCCGGTGACCACCTATGCTACCATTCACGGGTCCATCGGCAAAGATGATAGCCGGACCAACCCTACTACATTTTTGCCCGAGGGCGATAATCCCCGGGGCAAGGCGTATTGGGAGCAATACACCTCGGCCAAGCCGCACCACGGCTGGGGCGTAACCATGATAAATGATCGCACCGGGCCACTCAATCGATTTTCCGTTTATGGCACGTATGCCTATCATCTGGGCATTGGCCCACGCACCAGCCTGTCGGGCGGTATCAGTGTGGGTCTCACCAATAATGCACTGAATACTACTAAACTGTTGTTCGACAATCCGATTGACCCGGCAGTAGCAGGCAGCGGCGTGCTCAATCGCATTCGCCCCGACCTGGCGGCTGGTCTTTGGCTATACAGTGCCGATTTTTTTGCCGGTGTGTCAGCTCAGCAAATCATCAATCAGGGGCTGGAGTTCAGCAATGGGACCCTGACTACCGGCCGCAAGACCTATCCGCATTTGTTTTTGACCGCCGGCTATAAGCTGTATGTGAGCGAAGATTTCAGCTTTATTCCTTCGGCCGTACTGCGTTATGTACAGCCCTTGCCGCTGGGGGTTGACCTGAATGCCAAACTGCAATACCGCGACCGCCTGTGGATGGGCGCCGCTTACCGGGTAAACGATGGTATATCAGGAATGTTGGGTGTCAATATTTCCAATGTGTTCAATATTGGATATGCTTACGACTACACCACCAGTCGCCTGCAAAACTTCACCCGCGGTACCCACGAAATTGTGCTCGGGTTTATGCTGGGCAATAAATGGGGTGATCTTTGCCCTAGAAATCTTTGGTAATCAATATTGTAGGCCGATTACTTCTTCTGGAGTTCAAGGTTGAGTATCGTGCCACCTTCGGTGCGGGTAGCCCGTACGCTGCTCAGCGTGGTGCGGGTAATGTTCCATACACCCGTTAGTTTATTTAGCGGTGCCGGACCGGCCGGAAATGCCGAAGTGATGGTCATGGCGGCAGCATCGCCCTGCCAGGTACCAACCGCATCGGGCTGGCCGGCTTTGCGGCCAAACACACTGAGGTCGCGGTTGAACTTGAACTCGTAATCAGCAAATTGCCCCGTGATGGTGGCAGGCCCCTCGGTAAAGTTGGAAACCGTCCATAAGTTGTTGACAATCAAATT
>CANHEC010000048.1 GCA_947459455.1 Chitinophagaceae bacterium | reverse complement strand
CTGATGGTAGAATCGCTCTCCATCGAGAAACCGGCATCCATATAGCCCATCAAAATAGAGTTGCGTACATCGAAGCGGGTAGAACGGCGCCAGCGCATGTTGAAGTTGTGGTTGGCCAGGGTACCGTCAGCATTATTAGGACCCACCCATGTAAAGTTGCTGATAACCGGACGGGTGAAAGGGGTGGCCAGGGTGCCGGTGGCGTCATTATCGCACTCTACGCCGTTGCCAGCATCGCCGGCATCTACAAACAGCGGATCACGCAGGGCTACGCCAAACTGCAGCTGACCAACATAACCAAAGTCGAAATCGTAGTCATCATCGGCAGTAGCAAAGGCGATCAGGTTTTTAGCATTTACAGTACCGCCGAAGAATTCGTAGGCATCATCGTTTCCGTACGATACCTGCACAAACTGAATGGTAGTACCGCTACCTACACCACCCAGGGTAAGGCCGTTGATCTCAGAGTTGGGGTCGGCGGCAATACCAGCATACTCAATGCGTACGTAGCGAATAGTACCGCTATTGTCGGCTGTAACACTGCCACCATAAATGGCGTTTACACCACCTTCGATAATGGGAGGCGTGGTCCGGTTGGTGGGGGCATTGCCCAGCACCACAATACCACCCCAATCGCCGGGGCGACGCTGGCCGGCAGCCTTGCCCGAGGTGAAAATGATGGGCTCGGTCGCGGTGCCTTCTGCAAAAATCTTTGAGTTCTGCTCAATGATCAGCGCACCTTTCTGTACGGTGTCGCTCACAATAACACTACCAGCTGCAAAGCGGATAGAAGCACGACCATTTACATACACATATCCTCTCAGCGTGTATTTGCCCTTGGGCAATTCCACGTTTTCACCATCATTGATCACACCGGTGATCACTTTGGTTGAGATAATTTCTTCCTGCTTGGTAGTAAAGCCACCGGGCTGGATGGTGCCGGTGCTGGAGTTGTCAATATCCACCTTGATGCAAGCGCTGAAGCTGAGCGCAGCTGCGGCGAGGATAAAACCGAACTTTTTCATTGTATTGATTTGAAAGATTTTGGACGGAGGGATTATTTAAGATTGATATCGTAGGTGAAGCCGATGCTGATGGTAGTGCCCGGACGGAAGCGGGTGAAAATGCGGTCCACATTTTTATCGTAAGCAGTCTTCTCTTTGAAGATGGGCTTTTCGTACAGCAGCACGTACTGGTTCAGCAGGTCGCTCACGGTCAGGCGCAACTCACCACGCTGTTTCATAATTTTTTTCGACACCTGCAGATCGAGCAGGTTTCGGGGCTTCTCGTAGATGTCGCCAAAGTTTTCGTTGCCCACAAAGCGGAGGCGCTGGCCAATTACGTTGTACAGAATCGAGGCGTTGAAACCATTCTTGCCGTCGTACTGAAAACCGGCGTTGATGAGGTAAGGACTTTGGCCCTGCAGCGGACGATTGACCGAACCAGTCCTCTCGCCGGAGGCATCCTGTATTTGCAGTGTTACTTCGCTGAATAGCAGCGAGGCGTTGCCATTGAAGTACACATTTTCCAGCCAGCCACCTTCTTTGCCTAAAAAGCCGAGCGACTTGCGAAACTCCACCTCGGTACCGTACAGGATAGCCGACTCGGCATTTTGATACTGATACTGGCGGCGGGTGGGGGCACTGGCACTGTTCAGCCGCAGTTCAATAGGATCGGCGAACGATTTAAAGAAAGCGCCGACAGACAACACTTCGCCGTTTTTAGGATAGTACTCGTAGCGAACATCAGCATTCACAATAGACGAACGCTTCAGGTCGGGGTTGCCCACGGTAGAAGCAATCTCTTCAAAATCGAAGAAGGCAAACGGTGCTACTTCGCGAAACTCGGGACGTGCCACGGTGCGGCTGGTAGCCAGGCGCAGGTTGGTTTTACGGTTGGGCGTATAGGTCAGGTTGGCCGAAGGCAGCAGGTCAAACTTGGTGCTGTTTACTTCCAGGTTTTTGGTAGCGTTGGTTTCTACCACCTGCTCAAAGTATTCGCCACGTGCACCCCATACCAAGCGCCACTTATCGCTTAGTTTGTTGTCAAACATGACGAAGGCATTGCTCAGCACCGACGCACCGAAATACTTGTCGTTTACGTTTTGTAGATCGGTGATCATGCCAAAACCGTTGGGGCCGAAATTGTTTTTATTGAAAATCTGATCGAACGACTGAAACATCAGCGCAGGATTCGACGGATCATTTACACCCATAATGATGGCCTGAAACTGGCGAATGCGGGCAAAAGAACCGCCACCCACTGTCGCTACCTGCTTCACGCCTTTCAGATTGAACGGCATTTCGAGCTTTACCTGATAGCCTACGCTCTGATCTTTCAGATCGCTCCAAAAGCGGTTGGTATTGTTGCCGCGGTTGTTCAGGCTGAAAGGCTGATTGCTACCGGCGGGGCGGGCAAACGTCATGACCCGCAGGTCGGGCTGGTCTTTTTTATTGAATGCGTAGTTGATATTGCCGCTGAACTTGAACTTGTTCTTAAACTGGTGCGTCAATTCTACCTGCGAGCTATAGAGGCTGCGCTGGTTCAGCACACTCGACCGCATCTGCACGTCCTGCAGGTTGTCTACGTTCAAACCATTGCGGCGGTAGTAGTTGTCTTCAAACAGTTGGTTGAACAGGTTCTTGAAAGCAATCTTTGTTTTGCCTTTGGTGTACGCAAAGTTGGCCACGGCGCCCCAGGTGGTGCTGTACTTGTTTTGCGCATCCACATAATCCAGCAGGGTGGTACCATCAAAATCGAAAATCTGCCGATCCACTGTGGGGAATATGAGCTTCGAATTGCGATAGGTAAGGCCGAATACCGAACCGAAAGCACCGCCATTTTTGCCACGTACGGCATTGGCCCACGTGAGGTTGTACTGCTGAATGGGGCCTGCAGTAGAGCGGGTTTCGCCAAACACAGCATCGTTAAAGTCGCGGGCTACCGCAAAGCGATCGGCTACCGGCAGGCGGTTGTAGTCGCCATACTTGCGAGGATATGAACCCGGCAGGCGACGCTGTCCGTCATCAAAGCCCAGCCAATCGGTGCCGCCGCGGTTGTTGCTGAAAAACTCCTGGCCGATGCTCTGGGTGTTGAAACCGAGGCTCAGGCCCACGCTCAGCAGGTTTTTGGTAGGAATGTCTTTGGTAGCTACCTGCACCAGGCCACCGGCAAATTCACCGGTCAGTTCGGGTGTAGCTGTCTTATTAATAACAATATTATCAATGAGCTGCGAGGGAATGATATCGAAAGAAAAAGCCTTTTTATCGGGTTCTGAGCTGGGCAGGGTGGCGCCATTTACCATGGCCGCGTTGTAGCGGTCGCTCAGGCCACGTACTACTACAAACTTGTTGTCCTGGATAGAAGCGCCACTCACCCGGCGCAGCACTTCACCGGTGTTCTTGTCAGGTGTCCTCCTGATAAAATCAGCCGCCAGACCGCTGCTCATGGCCGTGTTGTTCTTCTGAAAGGTCAGCAAGGCATTGGTGCTTTCCTGCCGGCGACTGCTGGTTACCACTACTTCGCCCAACTCCTCTTTCTTGTCTTCCAATACGATATCAACCGTGTTGTCGGCACCCGCCTTTACATCTACGTCTGACACCTCTTTGGTTTTGTACCCAATGGCCGACACGGTGATGGTATAGTTACCAGCCGGCACCGATAGTACAAATTCGCCATCGGCATTGGCCGGCACGCTGCGCTGGCCTTTGATGCCCACCGTTGCACCAGCCACGGGCTGGTTGCGTTGGTTGATAATCTTACCGGTAATCCGCACGTTTTGTGCAGCGGCTGACAGGCTGGAAAGTGTAGTAAAAATGGCCAGGAAAAAGTAGAGGCTGAGATTCTTCACACGTTGCGCTTTAGTTGCGGGTGCAAAAGAACCGGGAGCGTATTACCGCCTTGTTACGCCACTGTTAAGGAATTGTAACCACCTGCAGGGTTCGGGCGCAGCAGCCGCGTAAAAAGAATGCAAAAGCAGGCACCGGCAAGCGGCAATTGCCCCGCCAGTCCTTAGCTTCACCTCGCACCAAAAAAAGACACATGAGCCAGGTAAAAGTATCCTGCGGCCTGCCGCTTTGCCCCGCTGAACTGCAGAAAACCCATAAAAATGGCGTAGAAATAGACTACTGCCCGCATTGCAAGGGCGTGTGGCTGGACAAAGGTGAACTGGACAAAATAATGGCCGCAGAGGAGCAAGAGGTACGGCGTATTGAGGACTACCATTACGATGCGCACAAAAAATACCAACACCAGCCCTACGACCCCTATTACAAGCACCACAAAAAGAAATCGATGTGGAAAGACCTGTTCGATTTTGACTAAGCCGGTGTATGCTGCCAGGCCGCTTTTTGCTTGTTCAAAGAGGTACATTATTTATATGTTAAGAAATCATTACCAAATCGGTGCCGCCGCTACTGCGGTGGGCGATGCCTGACCTTTGGCGGCAAAATCTGACATACATGGCCTTGAACAGCATCATGAAGTTCTTTTTGCCGAAGGACAAAGTGTTTTACGAACTCTTTGAATCAGTAGCCGACAACCTGGAAATAATGGGTGGCAAACTGAAAGCGGTGGTCAACGAAACCGATTTTGACAAGCGGGCAACCCTCATCAAGCAGATAGAAGACCTGGAGCATAAAAATGACGAAGTAACCCATCGCATTTTTACTGAGCTGGGCCGCAATTTCATCACCCCTTTCGATCGTGAGGATATTCACTACCTGGCCTCAGCCCTCGACGACATAGCCGACTACATTTATGCATCGGCCAAAAAAATCAACTTCTATCGGGTAAACCCCAATGACATTGGCATCTCGAAGTTTGCCGACCTGATAGAGCTGGGCTGCGTACAGGTGAAAATAGCTGTGAAAGAGCTGCGAAATATGAAAAATGTTCGCAGCATTACCGATGCCCTTGTGCGGGTAAACAGCATCGAAAACCAGGCCGACGATGTATTTGACCTGAGCATCGAACGACTGTTTGACACAGAGCCAGATGCAAAAGAAGTGATCAAGAAAAGAGAAATATACCAGGTGCTGGAACTGGTGACCGACAAGTTTGAAGATGCCGGCAACGTGATTGAGTCCATCATCATCAAATACGCCTGATGACGCTGGCCTTGCCGGATCTCCCTTTTCTCTTCATCTCTTTTCCCCAAGCTTTATGACCTTTCTCATCGTCATCATTGCACTGGCCCTGATATTCGATTATATCAATGGCTTTCATGATGCTGCCAACTCCATTGCCACTATTGTGAGCACCAAGGTGCTCACGCCATTTCAGGCGGTAATATGGGCGGCGTTTTTCAACTTTGTAGCCTTTTTCATTTTCAAAGACCATGGCGTGGCCAACACCATTGCCAAAACGGTACACGAAGACTTCATTACCCTGCCGGTCATTTTCAGCGGCCTTATTGCAGCCATCTTCTGGAACCTGCTTACCTGGTGGTTCGGTATTCCATCATCGTCCAGCCACACGCTGATTGGTGGTTTTGCCGGTGCTGCTATTGCGCATGCCGGCATTGGCTCTGTCAACTCTGAAAAGGTGATGGAAATAGCCAGCTTTATCATATTGGCCCCGGTGATCGGCATGATTGTAGCGTTTATCATTTCGCTTTGGTTTATCAATTCTTTCCGCAAAGGACCGGCACCCAAGATCGTATCGCTGGTAGTGATCGGGCTGGTGATACTGTTTCTGTACTTCAACCTGCAAACAGACCCTGCTCAGCTAAAAACGCACTTCGACAGCTACCTGCTGAAAGTCATTTTTACCGGCGCCAATTTCAAGTGGCTACTGCTGGCTTTCATTCTGTTCATCATGGCCGGCTTCACCTTCTTCCTCAGCACGCTCAATGCTACCCGCAGCAATCAGTGGTTCAAGCGCCTGCAGTTGGTATCATCGGCCGCCTTCAGCATTGGCCATGGCGGCAACGATGCGCAAAAAGTAATGGGCATCATCACAGCTGCGCTGATTGCCAATGGCAGCATCAGCAGCTTCGATGAAATGCCCAACTGGGTACCACTTTCGTGCTACGCAGCCATCGGTCTGGGTACCATGAGCGGCGGTTGGAAGATTGTAAAGACCATGGGCACCCGCATCACCAAGGTGACACCATTTGAAGGCGTAGCCGCCGAAACAGCCGGAGCCATCACCTTGTTTGTAACTGAGGCATTGAAAATACCGGTATCAACGACACATACTATCACCGGCTCCATCATTGGTGTGGGTGCTACCAAGCGCCTGAGTGCCGTACGTTGGGGTGTTACCATCAACCTGCTGTGGGCCTGGATACTGACCATACCGGTGAGCGGTGTAATAGCTGCGCTGGTATACTATGTGGTAAAGGCACTTCTGTAAATCATTTTGCATACATCGGCCAATGGCCGGTACCAATCCCTCTGCAGCGTACGCACAGCAACGGAGGGATTTTTTTTGGAACTGGCTATCGGTATCCATCGCCGCTGGTGGGCACAGCCGCCCCCGGTTTCTGCTGGCTATCAGCGCTTTTAAGGGTGCGAATCGCTTAAATTTGTGGCATGCCGAAAATACTCGTCACCGGTGGCTGCGGCTACATCGGTTCACACACCATTGTCGACCTTTTTGAAAATGGTTTCGATGTCATTTCTATAGACGACAACAGCCGCAGCAGTGCTGTATTGCTGGATGCCGTAGAGCAAATCAGTGGCAAAAAGGTGAAGAACTACAAAGTGAACCTTTGCAGCTTCGACGATACCCGGGCAGTATTTGAGGAAAATCCAGACATCAGTGGCATCATTCATTTTGCCGCCTATAAGGCTGTGGGCGAGTCGGTCGAGAAGCCCTTGTTGTATTTTGAAAACAACATGGTGTCGCTCATCAATCTTTTAAAATGCACCCGTGAGTTTGGCATCGGGCAGTTTGTGTTTTCATCGAGCTGTACTGTATACGGCACGCCCGATAGCACACCGGTGACCGAAGCCGCCCCCCGCAAGCAAGCCGAAAGCCCGTATGGGCTGACCAAACAAATGGGCGAAGAAATGATTGAAGAAGTGGCCAAACTCGGCACCACCCGCTTCATTTTGCTACGCTATTTCAACCCCGTGGGGGCTCACCCTTCGGCCAAAATAGGCGAGCTGCCAATAGGCCGCCCGGCTAATCTGGTGCCTGCCATTACACAAACGGCTATTGGTAAGCTGCCGAAAATGTATGTGCATGGCACCGACTACGACACCCGCGACGGCAGCTGTATCCGCGACTTTATACACGTAAGCGATATAGCGCATGCACACACGCTGGCGTTGCAGTTTTTAATTGAAAAGAAGAATGCCAGCCACTGTGAGATTTTCAACCTGGGCACTGGCAACGGCGTCACCGTACTGGAAGCCATCCATGCGTTTGAAAAAGTAAGCGGCATGGCCCTGCATTACGAGAAAGGGCCCCGGCGCCCCGGCGATATTGTAGCCATTTATGCCAACAATGAAAAAGCCAGGCAAGCACTGGGCTGGAAGCCTCAATACGGGCTGGACGATATGATGCGCACCGCCTGGCAGTGGGAACTGCGCATACAGCAAGACGAAAAACTGAACCTGCTACAGGTAGCACCGCTTAACTAACATCAGCTACCGCCTGGTGCCAGAAATAGCGGCAGCACCGTGCCCGCCCAAAGCTGCGAAGGCCTACTTTTGCGCCACATTGCAAAAACCTTCCAAACCGGTGCACCTATGCCTACGCTAGCCGATATTGTGGTACAAAATGAGAAAGAGACCCGCGCCGGTTTTGGCGAGGGCATTTACGAAGCTGGAAAGCGCAACCCCAGGGTCGTAGCCCTGACGGCCGACCTGGCTGGCTCGCTCAAACTGGGGCCTTTCATTAAAGATTTTCCGGAGCGCTTTTTCCAAATCGGCATTGCCGAGGCCAATATGATGGGCGTGGCAGCTGGCCTTACCATCGGCGGCTTTATTCCCTACACCACCACGTTTGCCAACTTCAGCACCGGCCGCGTGTACGATCAGATTCGGCAAAGCATCGCTTATAGCCACAAGAACGTGAAGATTTGCGCCAGCCATGCCGGCCTCACGCTGGGCGAAGATGGCGCTACCCACCAGATACTGGAAGACATAGGCCTGATGAAGATGCTGCCGGGGATGACCGTGATTGTACCCTGCGACTTTAACCAGACCAAAGCAGCTACCCTGGCCATTGCCGACTATCAGGGCCCGGTATACCTTCGGTTCGGCCGGCCCAAATGGCCGAATTTTACCGCCGAAGACGGCAGCGATTTTGTGATTGGCAAAGCCCAACTGCTGGCCGAGGGTACCGATGTGAGCATTTTTGCCTGCGGTCACCTGGTATGGAAAGCCATTGAAGCTGCCCGCCAATTGGCTACCGAGGGCATTAGTGCCGAAGTCATCAATATCCACACCATCAAGCCGCTTGATACGGAAGCCATTGTGGCCAGCCTGGCCAAAACCGGCTGCGCAGTCACCGCCGAAGAGCACAATGTATTGGGCGGCCTCGGCGACTCAGTAGCTCAAACCGCTGCCCGCCACCTGCCGGTGCCCATTGAGTACGTAGGTACCAACGATACATTTGGCGAAAGCGGCAAACCAGCCGACCTGCTGAAAAAGTACGGTTTGGATACTCCCAACATAGTGGCGGCTGCTCACAAGGCATTGGCCCGCAAGAAAGGCTAATACCCTACTTTTGTTGCAGCGCTGATGAGAATTTGTTGATGTTTATCAAACAAAAGTTAAGGCAGCGTGTTAAGCGATAAAAATCGTATACCATGCCCGACACCATCATTAAACAATTGCGTGAAAAGAAAGGCCTGAAACAAGAAGCAGTAGCGATTGAAATGGGTATTTCGCAGGCTGCCTACAGCAAGATCGAGAACAACCTGACCGAGTTGACTGTGCGGCATTGCAAGATCCTGAGCCGGATTTTTGGCGAAAACGTGTACGATTATTTCAGCGACGATTTTGAAATACACCGCCTGAAAAAGCGCCGTATAGCTGAAGAGGCGGT
>CANHEC010000047.1 GCA_947459455.1 Chitinophagaceae bacterium | reverse complement strand
GGTAGACTTGCCCGTTATTAAGTACCTGTTGATGTATTCCTCTGAAGATATTCAGTTGTTCCGGCTGCCGCCGGTAATGGGCGTACCAATTTAGCCTGAAGAGATTTTTAGTCCGCACAGTGGGAATCAGGGAAAAATCGTTGGAAACGTCCAGTAAGTCTGACCTTAATCTTTGCGGAGTGCTATCCCTGTTGAAGATTAGGGTACTGTTTTCCGAAAGCCCATCGTATAAGATATGTAGGCTATTGGAAATAAAGGAGTGTTTTTTATTGGCCTGAATGGCAAGCGTCCCGTTTAGGCCATGTATTCTTCGGGTTACATTTTGGCTTTCGTCAAACACTATTGTATCACCCGCCGAGACAAGGCTTCCTAAGCGCTTTTCAAATTCAAAGTTGTTTTTGTCGAGGAGTGTGTTGAAATTCATTCTTATCTGAACGCTGTCCTTCGTTTTGAAAAGGTTGTTGAGATTCAATAGCGTTGAGTTGTTTCTGTAATAGTATGCTTGAGGAATATCGGGATTTGGCGCCAGTGCCGATGATAGCAAGCGATTACTTTTAGTAGTACCATTTTCAGTTAGCAATTGCTCTCTATTGTGTTGTAGTATTTCATTTTCATATCCTGCTCCCACATTATTAGTCTTAATCGTATTTAGCATTTTAAAAGTTTCGTTTAAGAGAATAGTCGATACTTCGCCATCGTACAGAGAAGGGGAGCCGCCGCCTAGGGTAGCATTCCCACTCATCTTCATTTTTTTCGGATCCTTTGGGGTAAGATTGATGGCAATGTCTTCGGAAAGCATCTTGCCCCGCAGCACGTTAATTGGCTGATGATTGAGGAGGATGTCAATACTGCTGATCTGGTCTTTTGGTATGGTCCTGGTGGCGGCTCCATATCTGCCATCCATCAGGTCGTCGCCTTGTATAAAAAGATTTGAGATTCCTCGGCCGTTATAACTGATGCTTCCATCGTCGTTTACAGTTACTCCAGGTATTCTGCGTATCACATCGCCGATACTTCTGTCTTCAGGTCGCGAAAACCTTTTCACATCATAGCTTAGCGTATCCTCCTTTATCACTACTGGTTTTCTGTCCTTCACAACAACCTCTTGCAATACTTTCACCGTAGGGCTTAGTAGAATTTTATACGGATTTTTTAGCCGATGAAGAGGGAGAACGGCGGTTGAGTAGCCCATTGTGCTGACCGAAATCTGCAGAAGTTCAGTGCGTAATCCATCAGCTATGGTAAGGGTAAAGCGCCCGGCATCGTTTGTAAACGCGAAGTTGTAGATGAGGCCGCTATCACTACGAATGACAACGCTGGCATCTGGTATAGGCTTTTGAGTAACTGAATCCAGCACGGTACCTGTGATCGATATGGCTTGCGCTTTGGATACGTTTAAGCTGGCTGCGAATACGCAAATGCTTAAAATAGTACTTCTTATGCAGCGGCAGAAATCCAATCGGCTGGTGTTAAACAGATACGCTTATAGTTTGAGTAGCTCAATGGGATTATTGATGGTCTTCTTTCTTTGCGCCTCGAGCAGCTTTTGAGCATCTTTTTCTGATAGCAATTCACCATTGTAGCCTTGGTATACAACCGACACCTTTGCATCATCTCCAGATCTCAGCATGCTCTGCGCCGTTTGGCCCGGGTCTTTTTCGAATTGGCTCTTTGCTTTTTGGAGCTGTTTCTCAGTGATCTTAACAGGGCGAAACCCAATTTTCGCGGTATTCAAATAGCCACCGGTTTCCTGAAAGCCATCAAAGAGAAATTGAACCTGATTTTTTTGATCCGCTGCTTCCAATATAAGGCCGGGCAAACCGCCCAACTTCCACGGACCAACTGAAAACGGCAGAGCCGGCGCAAACCAGGCCGTATAGTTTCGACCGGCAAATGTGCCCGCCGCTTTCTGGCATACGTAGTTTCCAATCTTCTTTTGCTCAGGCAGTATGCGCCAATTAAAAACGGGGGCTGCTTGCTCTACTATGTACTCTTGTGCAAAAATGATGGTCAGTTTAACCAGCAACTTCTTTGAGCCAAGTTGATAAATGGTTTCACTTTCGAGGGGATTGAGCGGTACGATAGCCAGGGGTTCGCCCACTACACTTTGTGCTGTTTTCGCAGCTGCCGACAGGTTGTTTTGATTGCTCCTGGCCTTGTCGAAGTCGTCTGCGTGTCTCATAGTTCCGTACCGACTATTGCTCTTGGATACTTGCAGTAGCATGCTACTCCGCACGGGTATTGTTGGCTTTGTAGTATCGTCTACATGAACAAACTTGTACTTGATTGCATATTGAATCGGCTCATCAACCTGCGCTGATGCTACAATCGAAACCACAGAAAGGATGAAGTACACACCCAGTGCAGCTGCGTTTTGTTTTCGGAGTGGGATTGTTGTCAGGTTCATAGTTAAGTATGTGTTCAAATGGCAAGACCTTTTCTGGCGTGATTAGTTTATTCTCTGCAATAGAAAGTGATGTAGAACTTCAATATCGTTTTGTTCGGTATTAGTGCTGCGTCAGTAGGTTGTTGTCGATAGTAAGGTTTTCATTTGCTCCATGCAGTTGTTGGTCGGCGCTTTGTATATGTTCCTCTTTTTTACCCTTGCAAAGTGTTAGTGCGAAAAAGCGGGTTGCAATAAAGTATAGGCGGATGTTTGGTATCATGGATCAAAGTGCTCCTTTTGAAATAGCCCCATCAACAGGCGAGATGGTATAGATGGTATTAGTTGCTTCGGAAATGCAAAAGGCAGCAATCTTGCCAGATAAGTTGATTTTTTTTATCGGACTGCCGTTGTAGTCAAACACATGGATGATATTTCCATAGTCAACACCATCGTTCATTTCAAATGCGGTGGAGTAAAGCAAATAGATATACTTGTCAGTTAATTGACCACTCAAAAGGTACGATCTCCTGTTCTCTTTCGTCAGATCTACAAAGTCGCCATCGGGGGTACTTATTTGCTTAAATGAGGGTTTCAGTTGTTCAGGCCCCTTTACCGTAATAGATGTTTTGTTTCGCAGGTCAAAAATCTCTATTTCGTCCAGGCTGGTTTTGGCCAGCACTGCTGTTTGCTTTGATGGCGAGAAATGAAGGGCGCCCATATTCGCGTTGTGCCAGGCAGCCTCACTTAAGCCTGCGGGTTTGTTTTGAAATGTTCCAAATAGTGGTATTTCGACACCGGTCTTCAGGTCAATTTTCGATATTTTCCCCTTCATGCCGATGTCTCTGATGCCATAGGCTGTGCTGGTATCAGCAAGTTGTAGGTATTTGTAACCTTGGGCAATTTCGTGCTGCTTGCACAATGTAGACTGTTGGTGGTTGTTGTCTTCGGTTACTTGTTGCCAGGTTACTCTAGCCAACATGGGATCAAATAGCCATATTTTCCGGTCGGGCAGCATACCTGCCGAATATGGGAGTAAGGTCTCGCATTCGTTGGTTCCCCTCGCAAGTATTGAATCAACCAAAATGCGCTGCTGCAAGTCATAGACGTACACCAGCCGCTGACCCATTTCAAGACTACTGAAGTATAATCGGTTGTTGTGTTCAAATAAATTGAAGGTGAGGGCATGTGGTGTACTTGAAAGCTTTTGTAGCGCTACCCTTTGCTCCAGTGGAAAGCGATGAAAGACGCGGTGACTGCCTTTACTTTTATTGGTGCTGGCTTGTCCGCAAGCCGCTGAAGTGATGAATAGTAAAATAGCAATGTATTTCATCTGCAAGAGTTTGAGAATAAAGTGAGACCTCCGCATACATGATTACTAAGGGGAGACTCTTTGCTAAGGAATTGACTGGCAGGCTTGTTTAATCTATTTTCATGCCGAGGTGGTATGCATACGACGAAGTTTGCGGGACTTCACATCTATAAATTAGGTTGTTGCTGTGGTGGCTCGAACTAGTGTAGCTGCCCGTGTATTGACAATAACTTGCAACCACCGCTTTTGCAGGTTTGGGCTGCATTAGCAAAAGGAGCGTTAGCGTAGATGCTGCAAAAACGCTGCCCACAAAAAGCTTGATTTGTTTTTGTTTGTTCATGGCAAAAATGTTTTTTCGAATATCGACCTAGGCATTTATGACACCAAAAAATTAGAAGTATGTCCTTTGACAGAAGGCGAGTATTTTCTTTATTTTAACAGATTGATAGTATCACGTACACAGATTTATTCGTTCAAGTTATAGCGAGGCAATGTGGTCTCGCACAACCCGTCCCTCGGCAGGCAGGAGAGGGCACAAAGCACACGGAGGGAGATGGCCGATTTCGGAGGGCGGATGGCGCACAGATGGCACAGAGAGCACGGAGGTTATTTTTGATTTCGGAAGGCGGATGGCTGATGTTTTGGCAGAGGGTCTTACTCGCAGCGGCGCCGAGGAAATTCGGATATGGATTTTCAATTCGAGATTGGCGTAGCCCGACTTTCTTATTTCTTATTCTGTTATTCCTTTTTCATTATTTCCAAACGTTGTCTGCAGGAGCGTTTTTCTCGCAGCGGCGCAGAGGAAATGTTGACTTGAGATTTCGGATTGAACGGCTCCTATTTTCTCATTCCTTATTGCTTATTCTGTTATTTGTTATTCTTTCTTCATCGTTCAAAGACAAACGCCCATCCAAATCCAAATCGGAATCAATTCACCATTCATCAATCATCATTCATCAATTATTAAATCATCATTCATAAATCATAAATCATCATTCATAAATCATAAATCATCATTCATAAATCATAAATCATCATTCATAAATCATAAATCATCATTCATAAATCATAAATCATCATTCACCATTCACCATTCATCATTCACCATTCCCCATCACTTCCCCCCTGGCTTATACTGCCGCACAGCATGCTTCAGCACATCGGCTTTGTAGTAGTACACGGTCTTAAATTGGCCATTGGCATACATCGCCGCCTGATCGCCAAAATGCCGGGAGCCCGGCTGGCTGCTATTGCCACCCGCCAGCAATGATTTGGCCTGCACCCTGGGCCCAAACTCTACTGCGCATATAAAACTATTGCCGCTGTAGCCGTAGCGCCGCTGTGTGCCGGGCATGCGCCGGCTCACATAGCTGGGCAGGGCGCCCCAGGTAGCCGCCGCAAAGTGTACGGGCAGGCTGGGCAGGCTATCGGCATAGGTTTCCTGCAGGCGGCCCGTCAGGCGCTGGTAGCGGTTCAGCTCGCCCCAGGGCACCTGCCAGCCGGGGAAACGGCTGCGCAAATCGTTGAGAGTGGCCTGCAAAGGTTGCAGCAGTTCGGCTGCGGTAGCTGTGGCTGCAAAGGCCTTGGTCTTTTGCAAAAAATCATTGTCGGCCACGCCTGGCAGCTGCTGGCGGCTGATGGCGGGCAGTAGCTTTTCGGCCCATTCTATGGCCAGGCTGGTAGCCACGCTGCGGGCATCGCTCTGGCGGTCCCAGGTAGCCAGCAGGCTCACGGCCTGCTCCAGCTGGCGGCTGGCCGTATCGGCTATAAAGGGCTTGTTTTTCCAGGCCTGCTGCAGCGCCGGCACCAGCAGATCAAAGGCGGGCAGGTAGCGGGTGTAGCCGCCGGCTATCACCTTGTCCAGCGTTAGTTGCTGCGCCTGGCTCCATACCCGCACGGCGTTCACGCCCCTGAAGTTTTCGGGGTCGGGGGCCATGTAGGCGGGGTAGTTGGCCGCCAGCGGACTGCTTTCACCCGCGGCTGAAAAAGGCGTCTGGTTGCAGTTTTGTATCCAGCCACTGGCGGGGTTGTACAGGGTCACCATTTCGTCTACCATGTGCAGGCCCTGCCACTCAGTAGCGGCGGTACTGCCATCTACCGGTTGGCTCCAGTCGTACTGCGGGTGGCGGCGGGGCATAAAGTTGCCATGCCAGTAGGCTATGTTGCCGTCGCGGTCGGCATACACCGTGTTGTTGCTGGTGTTTTCTTTCATGTACATGATGCGCTTAAAGCCATCAAAATTGTTGGCCTTGGTGCGCAGCCAGCTTTGCTCCAGCCCCCTGGCGCTGCGGTTGTGGTGGCGCAGGGCCAGCCACTGCTGCTGGCGGCTGGCTATTACCGGGCCGTGGTGGGTATGGTAGGTAGTAAATGGGCGCTGCAGCAGTTGTCCGTTTTCTTTCACCGTCAGGCTGATTGTTTTTTGCTGCACCGGCCTGCGGGCCCCATCGTACTCGTACACATAGCCGCTATCGGTGCGGCTTATTTTTTCGGCATACAGGTCGGCCACATCGGCCTGGCTGCTGGTGTGCATCCAGCCGCAGTATTCATTGAAACCCTGGTACACAAAAAACTGCCCCCAGGTCACAGCGCCGTAGGCATTCAGTCCTTCTTCGCTCACCATGTGCACCTCGGGCCTGAAGTAAAAAGTAACGTGCGGATTGATGTACAAAATAGCCTTGCCCGAGGCGGTGCGCTGCGGCGCAAAGGCAAAGCCATTGCTGCCCCATTCGGGGTCATCGCCCAGGCGGGGAGGGGCGGCTGCTACGGGCTGTCCGCTGTAAAAGCTTTGCAGCTCGGCCAGAGTGGCGCCCCCGGTGCTGATGGCGCCAATGCTGCCATCGGTCCACATAAACGGCCACCACGGCTCAAAGCGCTGCAGCAGGGCAGGCTTTACACCGGGGTGCGTGGCCAGGTAGTAGTTTACCCCATCGGCAAAGGCCAGGCACAGTTTCTTCAGCCAGGCGGGAGCGTTTTTGTAGTCGGCTTTGGCGGCGGCACTATCCAGCACCAGGCGGTGCAGCAGGTCTTCGTACAGGTCGGCGGGGCCGTTCACTTCGGCCTTGCGCCCCAGTTTTTCTATGTAGTTGGCTTCTACCCGGGCAAAGTCGTCTTCGCACTGGGCATACAGCAGGCCAAATACGGCATCGGCATCGGTTTTGCCATAAATGTGCGGTACGCCCCATTCGTCGCGAATGATGCTTACCCGCTGGGCTTGTTGCTTCCACTTGGCTATTTCGGCCGGCTTAAATGGTTGGGCACACAGGCAGGCGGGCAGCAGCAGCAGGCAGCAGAGGTACTTGGTCATGGTAGCGGGGCCGGCAGATTGGGGGTGGCTGCGCGGCGCCTGTAAATATCGGGGGACTGGCGCTTACAATGTGGCGAATGAGTGGGGCTGTGGGCAGCGGTGCAGGGCCGGGCAGCGGTACCGGCTGCTGCAGGGTCCGCTACCGCTCCCGTACCGGCGGGGCCGGTACCGGCTCGTGCCTCGCCGCCTTGCGCATCCGGCAGCCATTGGGCAGGGGTGCATGCATGGGGCAGGGCCACCCTGCTGCTACACCTTATCATCTGTCTTCGAAAAACATCATCAGTGCCAGTACTTCCTTTTGTCCCAGTTTGCTGTTGCCAAAGCGAAGGGCTTCATGCTCTTGCTTAAGTGCTCGTTTAAGATTTGCTTCAGCAGTTATATCAAATTTTCTGGCCCAGTCCATACCATTGGCCAGCGGCGCTATCTCCAATTGCATGCCTTTTATAAAGTCATCCTTTAGCATCGAACAGAGTGCTGGTGGCAGCTCAAATCTGTACACGCTTTCAAACCTCACTGTTTTTTGAGCTGCCATACTAAGGCCTGGCGTATTGTACACAGTTATCGGCCGTATGCCGTTTAGTACTTTATTGCCTAGTTTGATCTGTTGGCCTCGTTTGGTGCTTATCAGCACGGAATCTTGCAAGGTAGGCGGACGCAAGAGGTCGGTGTAGGAAAACATGAACCAAAGATCAATACGCTGCTCGCCCGGATATGTTTGAACCCATGCATATAACAGGTTTTCAGATAACCCAACCGTTGATTTGTCCATCAGGATTCTGTCACTTATTTGAGCGATTGAATTCAAACTTGTCGTCAATAAAACAGCACTAGTAAGAATTTTAACAACTCTTTGTTTAGCGATCTTCGAAGTTTTAAAGTCCATGAATTTACAATTTAGGCAAGACTTTTTTCTAATTGGTGCCAATCCTTATTCTTCCTCTTCTGCTGGCCATTTTCTGAAAAACCTTGAAGCTCTTTTTGCCATTTTTGGTGCAAGCTTTTTCTTGCCATAGGTCACGGTCTCTTTATGTCCTTTCATTGCCCTCTTAAAGTTTCTTGGCCAGCTCATACCAAAGTCCTTTGACCATAAAAGCGGTTTATCCGGTGGAGCAGAAATAAGCTGAATTCGCTGGATTTTTACTGAACCCAGCATGCGCACTACAGCATCACTCAAAACAGCTTCATATGTGATTTCAAACACTACAGTCCTTATCTTCGGAAAGAAAAAAAAGCCCGGCTGGAGCGCATGTTCAGCCCTTATTGTGTTCAAAGTTTCGTTCCCAAAAGTGAAGGTATCACCATTAAAAAAGATAATTCTGATACTATCTTTTTCAGTTGGAATACGCAAATGGTCGCCGTATCGAAAAATTAGCCTTATTCTATATTGGTAATCAGCAGGGTCGAATGTAAACCAGGCATATAGATGACGTCCAAATGGTTGAAATACGCTAGTTGGGCCACTCGGAACTTTCAACTCATGGGATAATCTTCTTTGCGTATAAACTGCATTCGTCTTGACGCTTAAGCACAAAACTATCGCAAAGCGCACAATAGCAACAACCTTATGCCTATCAACCAAATAGTTATTTTTCCGGCGCATCTCTAATATGAAGCAAAAGAAAAGTGCCACTGCCTACTTGAAGGGCGATGGCACTTAAAGCGAAGAGCTAAACTACGGTGTCTTTGGCTTTATAACTATTTTAAACTCGTCGTACCATTTATCCATGGACATTTCTTTATCCCATTTTGATGCTGCGTTGATAGCTCCGTAAACACTACCGATCTTCCAAGCACCATAGGTAGTTATTCCTTTTTTTGTCAAAGTAACACCATTCATAACGCTGTTTAGGAGCCCCCCAGACTTCTTGACGGCTAATGCAAATTTAGGCGCTAGGAGTCCGCCTGTTTTAACAACTACAGCTGTTACTACTGCAACGGCTACTATGCCAATAGCTACTCGTGCAATCCCACGAATCAGTCGACCTAGAAAGTTCCGCTTGCGTTGATGTTCTATAATGTTATT
>CANHEC010000046.1 GCA_947459455.1 Chitinophagaceae bacterium | reverse complement strand
TGATTATACTTCTTTGTCATGTGGTAATAACAAAGGTAGTTTTTCGGCTCCCTCCCTTTCTGGGCTCCGTTTCGCTTCGGCTACGCCTTCGCTTCACTCCGCCCAGAAAGGGAGAACTCCCCGTTGCACTTATTACTTGAACTTAGCAAGGGATAGTCTCATCGTCATCAATAAACAAGCATCTACTACAAAAATTCGCCTTTCCTTGAAAGAATGAAAGCATACAAAGCCGGCACGATTGATTTTAATCAAAACCCAAAAAGCGCTTGAAATACTGCTTGAGCAAAATGTCGATTTGCTATCGAAGGCCACCTAGCACCTATTTGACATATACAGTATAGGGTCGCGCTGTGGCATGCCAATTGATAACTTCACTGCCTGGCTTGAATCTGATTCTGCATAGGCCTGTGTTGAATTCAACGTCAGTCCGAGAGTAGTGTTTAAGCTCGCCGCCAACATAATGCGTGCCTTCACTCCTTCTTTGGTTATTGACCGGTACGGTACAATATCCGTACACTTGCCTCCAAGTTGATTCCACAACGATATTTGTGCCGATAAAACCAGAATTTATATGGCTCATTTCCACATTTGCCCTTTTCGGATTCCCATGTACTGTCACTTTAACATGGAAATTTGCGTAGAGTTTCCAATCCGAATCTGAATTTTCAGCGAATGTATGATAAACGGGTTCATCCTTGTAGATATAAGATTGCGTGCCGCCATTGATAGAGTTTTGCAAATCTACTTCATCGTAGATGACATCGTTTATACTTTGAGACCTTCCGTAATTCAGAAGCATTTGATGAAACTCTTGGTTTAGACTATCAATCACATTCTGACTACATGTGACTTCCTGCTCCTCATTTTCGCCATCACCTCCTCCACCTTCACAACCTACATTATAGAGGCTACAAAAACACTCCTCCATAGATAGGCCGGGCGGGCAAATATCATCGCCGGGGCCTCCATCAGACCCAACGGGCAGGCAAACGGTCACCCAATCCCATATTGGATTCCCTTGCTGCCACAACGATGGGTCACGTTCGCATGCTGCATCGGGTGGCTCATCGCCTTGCGGCGCAGCTATGCAATAATAATGGTAGCCAATAATGATATAAACTTGCTCACACACCATTGAAGAGCGTTCAACCTTACCTTTTTCATTTAACGCTCCGGTTGTTTCGCTTCCTTGCCTTTGCCTGGGCACAAGGCGTACCTTCTGCTTTCCATCCTCCTTCCGCCATGCGTTTAAAAGTGTGCCAGCCCAGTTACAAGCAATTATATCCCCTTCAAAATCGGCTGGCAGTGCTGCAGCTTCCAGCACACCAAGGTCCCAGTTTTTTGCTTTTGCGTATCGCAAGCTCGGCACCAGGGTTACCACCCTTACGTTTGGCTTACCACCCTTGTCGGTAGAAATGAGCAATTTTTGCTGGGTCAACGCAGCCAATCTTACCTCTTCGGCTTTGGTGGCGGTTGGCTCGGCTATTGGGGCCAGCACAGCTCCACCAATCAACGGAGCTTCCACTACTTGCAAGTCACCAATCGTTTTATACGTTGCCTTTCGCCAACTTGGCAGCCGGCTTTGCAAGCCTAGCGCCGCATCGCTAGCACTATTTGTAGTGTTTGATGTTGCAGGGGCGCTGAGATTTGCACCCGCAGCCATCATTTGTACGATGGGACTCGATTGATTAATCCGTTTAAAATCGCCACTTTTCTTAAAGCTACCATACCACCATTCTTTAGCAGCTGCTACATCAAAGGCAGCGTTGGCTTGCTTCTCGCCAAAGTCAGCCTTGCGGCAGGCAAACGGAAAGATAACGAGTACGCAGGCAATAAAGACAGCCGTAGCAATTGGAAAAAGTTGTTTTCGTGCAGGTTGTTTAGGTTTCATAACGTGCGGGTGTTTGATATATGCAAGAGTATAACTAAAAGTAATAATTTTGATTTGACAAATGTCAAATTCCAAAACAAGGACCAATAAGTGTGTATTAAAAGCCCATAAGTGTGTGTCGTTGACTTATTTTTTCCTCTGTACTACATAGATGTGTAGTAGTTTTATGTGACTGAGACAAACATTTTCCTTCTTTTCAAATACTTGTCTGCTGGGGCCGGCCATCTTTCATAGCCAACATTCAAAAAAATACAAGTAGGCTGTTGCCAAATGCAGCGCACTCAAAAATTAGTCGATTGACCCAGGTGGGCACCTACTCCTGAAGTTCCAGTTTCAGGGACTCTTGCATTTGGCGAGCAATTGTAAAAAGAAGATAGGAAACATATTGGTCACAAATGCCAGCCATTCCTGATCTGCAAGCTTGGCTTTTCCAAATGGCACCAATTCGAGGCTTAGCCAACCTGTTTAGCAAGTATCTAGCGGGACTGGCGAATCAGCAAGAACGCCTTTTCAGAAAATAAACTGTAACAGTTTGGTTATCAACCCTCGAATTTGAGACTTCAAATCCTAATTTGAGTTCAAATTCGGCCTATCCCCGCTATTTTTGCCCCCAAATCCAACAAAGCATATGAAGTTCCCCTTCTTCGCCGTTACCATCCTCATCACCATCTTCTGCTTCATGATGATGATCAAGAGCTTCGACTACGGCAAGGCTTGGGCCATTGCCCTGAGCGTGGTAGGCGTACTCACGTTTGGTATTCTCAGCATCATTGCCCTGCTGTACCAAATGCGCCAGCACGAGCAGGCCAAAGGTGGCGCCGATCATGGCCACCACTAATGACGGCCCCGCCAGCCGGCCCAGTGCCCGTTGCTCTCATCTGTATTTCACGGTCTCTCACATTCAGCATCACCCCGCATGACCAAGCTGCAGACCCCCATCAAACCAGCCACTGCCACCGGCAGCGCTGGATCGTTTGTAGCCCGCAGCACCGTGAAAGCGGCCGATCTGGAGCATCGGCGTAAAATCAATTTCAACATCAGCCGTTACAATGCGGCCGTGCCCAAGGGCAAGCAGCAGTTTGCCCAGCTGGAGCTGGCCCGGCAGCTGCTTAAAAACCGCAAGTGGCAGGCCATTGAGCAATTGCCGCAGCACCTGCTGCAGTTTGAGCAGGCCTTTGCCAGCCGCGGTGGCGAAGTAGTATGGGCCCGCGATGCACAGGAAGCCCTCGATGCCATTTTGCAGATTTGCCAGCAGGCGCAATGCCGTACCCTGGTGAAAAGCAAAAGCATGGTGACCGAGGAAATTCATCTCAATGATTTTCTCGAAGCCAACGACATTGAGAGCATTGAAACCGACCTGGGCGAGTACATACAGCAGCTGGATGGCGAGCCGCCCTACCACATTGTGACGCCGGCCATGCACAAAAGCAAGGAAGACGTAGCCCGCCTGTTTGCCGACAAGCTGGGCTGCGAGCCCGGCCTGACGCCCGAGCAGCTGACACAGGTAGCCCGCCACAAACTGCGAGAAAAATACGCCAATGCCGAAGTAGGCGTGACGGGTGCCAATTTTCTGATAGCCGATACTGGGAGCATTGCCATTACCGAAAACGAAGGCAATGGCCGCCTCAGCTGTGCACTGCCACCGGTACACATCGTGGTGGCAGGCATCGAAAAAGTGATTCCCCAGCTGCAAGACCTTGCCATTTTTTGGCCCATGCTGGCCACCTACGGCACGGGGCAGCAGGTCACCGTGTACAATAGCATTATCAGCGGCCCCCGCCAGCCCGGCGAGGTGGATGGCCCTACCCGCATGGTGGTCATTTTGCTGGACAATGGACGCAGCCGCCTGCTGGCCGATGCCCGCAGCCGCGAAGCCCTGTACTGCATTCGCTGCGGTAGCTGCCTCAATGCCTGCCCCGTGTACAAAAATATTGGCGGCCACAGCTACGAAACCACCTACAGCGGCCCCATTGGCAAGGTAATCACCCCATGGCTGCGCGGCATGCAGCCCTACAAGCACCTGAGCTATGCCAGCAGCTTGTGTGGCAATTGTACCGAGGTATGCCCCGTGCGCATTAATCTGCACGAGCTGCTGCTGCACAACCGGCACGAAGCGGTACGCCAGGGCGAAAGCAACCTGGCTGAGCGCCTGGCATGGAAAGCGTGGAAAACAGCCAGCCTGAGCCGCACGATGATGAACCTGGGCAACGGCCGCCTCAAAAACCGCATGGTCAACCGCCTGTTTACCGCCTGGAAAAAACAGCACGCCGACCTCGACTTTGCGCCCAAAACCTTCAACCAGCTGTGGAAGGAGCAAGAAACTAAGTAGACAGGTCTGGATTTTTTTCACTTACCGTTTGCTTCCACGCTGCCATCAGCCAACTGTCATCTGCCATCTATCCTTCTAGTTTTCTCCTCTCCGCTTTCGGCCTTTTGCCCTAAGCTTTCGGCTTTCCGCTGCATCGCATTTGCCAAACTTGCGTTAATGCACGACCAGCCACAACAGCTGGCTTGCGCCGTCCTCGTTTAGCTGGCAAATCATCTGTCGTATGCCTCGTGTCAGCCTGCTGGTGCTTTGCGTCAGCGCCTTTGCCTTGCTTAGCCTGCGCCCTGCCTCTACCAAAAGCAGCTACTACCTGCTGATTGATAAAAGCGACCACACCGTGCGCCTGTACGATGCTGTAGACTGGCTGATAGAGTGGCCCTGCACCTTTGGTAGCAAAGACCTGGGCGATAAGCTGTACCAGGGCGACCGCCGCACACCCGAAGGCCGCTTCAAAATACAGCGCATGTACCCGCACGATAAGTGGAACAAGTTTCTCCGCATAGACTACCCCACCAAGGCCGACTACGACAAGTTTAAACAGCGCAAGGCTGCCGGCATTATACCCGCCCACGCCAAAATAGGCGGCGATATTGGCATCCATGGCACCTGGCCCCGCGAAGATTGGGCGGTAGACCTGATGCAACCATGGACACTGGGCTGCATCAGCCTGAAAAACGAAGACCTGAACGAGCTGTACAGCCTGGTGGGCGTAGGCACACCGGTGGTCATTCGTTACTAAGCGAGGGCCCACCATTGCCCGAAAAAAACAGCGCCGAACACAAGTAGTGTTCGGCGCTTGCCATATGGGCAGCTATCATACTGATAGCTATACTGACTTAATTGTTGGGGCGACCACCAGCGGCTGGCTTGGGTGCCGGCTTGTCTTGCTGTCCGCTCAGTTCGGGCGGCAGCTTCAGGCCCAGCTTTTTAGCTACGGGTATCACCAGGTTATCGGCTGGCGGAGCCTGCCACAGTGTTTCCCGCTTGAATACATAAGTGTACTTGCCTTCGTTGATTACTGTTTGCAGTGCTTCGAATACACGGCCCAGGTAGGGCTGCATCAGTTCCTGCTGCTTGGCCTGCATTACCTGCTGCGTGTACTGTTGCCAGTTTTGCAGTTTGTAAAAACGCTCGGCCTGCTTTTGCATTTCCATCTGATAAATGCGAGGAGGCATTTTGCTGGTGCCGCTATCGGCCTTCAGCACGCTGTCCATACGGTTCAGTTCCGATAGCTCGAACTGATATTCAGGATCCAGTGTATCGCGTTGAAACTTATTTACCAGCGAATCAATTTTTTCTACACCTGGCATCAGGCCTAGTACAGACTCCAGATCGAAGTAGCCAAACTTGTTTGGCGTAGCCTGGCTGTATCCTACACTCGCCAGACTCAGGATGGCAATAGCTGCCATCATCAGCTTTTTCATTTGCTTGATCGTTTTTTTAGTTGATTATGATTGGTTGAGCCCTTTAGTTGGAGCGGATGCCCAATTCGCGGAGCACGTCTTCGCTTTTGTCCAGTTTGGGGTCGGCAAATATAACGGTAATGCCCTCACTTTTATCTAGTATAAAGTCGTACGAGCGGGCCACGGCCAGCTTCTGTACGGCAGTGTACACCTTGTCCTGTATGGGTTTTATCAATTTCTGACGTTCGCCAAACAGGTCGCCTTCAAAGCCAAAACGCTTCTTTTGCAGGTCGCGTACTTCTTTTTCTTTGTTGAACAGTTCATCCTCCCGCTTCTTCACCAATTCAGGTGTCAGCATCACTTTTTCTGCCTCAAAGTCGCGGTACATTTTGTCCAGTTCCGCTTGTTTGTTGTCAATTTCCTTTTGCCACATATTGGCAGTGGCATCCAGTTTCTTTTTGGCTTCGGTGTACTCGGGCATTTTCTCTAAAATGTACCGGGTATCGATAATAGCGTAGCGCTGTGCTACTGCCGACAGGCCGGTGGCTACCACGGCCAGCAAAAGGAGAGAAAGTTGTTTCATACACAAGTTTTAGCAGGCATGAATGTAGCCAAAGGCTGCCAAACGCCTTGTTAAGGCCTCGCTGTTTTTGGCTATGCTGTGTGCGTAATACGTACCAACCAGGGTTGGGGTGGTTAGCATTCCGTTAATGCTGCTATTAATCCGGCTCAAAGCCCAGCATGAAGGTGAAGCGGGTAGCGTCACGCAAACCATTGCCCGGCTGCAAGCGATCGAGGCCCACACCGTAGTCGAAGCCCAGCAGGCCAAACATGGGCAGGAAGAAGCGCATGCCAAGGCCCACACTGCGGCGCAGTCTGAACGGGTTGTAGTCCTTGATATCGTACCAACCGTTGGCTGCTTCCATAAAGCCGAGGGCAAAAATGGTAGAGCTGGGGTTGAGGCTAAGCGGGTAGCGTATTTCGGCCGTGTACTTATTAAAAATGGTGAAGTACTGACTGGCTCCCTGCTGGTCGGGGTTGACCTTAGGATCGCTGGTTTGGTACACGGGATAGCCGCGGTGTGCAATCACATCGAAGCCAATGAGGGCAAACTGGTTGGTAAGGCCCGCATCGCCCACCTGGAAGCGTTCGAAAGGCGAAATCTCCAGATCGCTGTTGTAGCGGCCAATAAAGCCATACTTAGCCGCCAGCTTCAGCACCAATTGCTTGTTTCTTTCGGCACCGTGGGGGCGGCTCAGGGGCACATACCACTCGCCGGTAAAGCGCCACTTGTGGTACTCAATCAGGCGGTAGCGTTCTTCGGGTGTATCAAATGTTTTTTTACCACCCAACAGGCTCCATGGCGGCGTAAGGGCCACACTGGCCAAAAAGTTTGAACCGCTGCGGGGAAACAATGGTTGATCGATGCTGCTACGCTGCAGCGCAAACCTGATGTTGAGGTTGTTGCTCACGCCATTGCTGAGGCCCGGGAAAAAGTTGGGATAGTTTTGCAGCTGATAGCGGGTGTAGCTGATAGCCGTACTGAGACTGAAAAAGTCGTCGGGCCATTTGAGCTGCCTGCCCAGTGACACGGTAGCACCTGTGGTGCGAATAAAGCTGGAAGGGTTTCGCTCAAACTGGCCGGTAAGCGGGTTAAATGCGTTTGAAAACTTCGTATCGAACACGCTTACAGTGAAGGCATTTCGCTTTTTACCTCCCAACCAGGGCTCGGTAAAGCTGAAGTTGTAGCTGCGGAACGCCCGGCCATTGCTCTGCAGGCGCAGGCTCAGCTTTTGGCCATCGCCACTGGGCAGTGGGTCCCAGGTTTCCCGCTTGAAGATGTTGCGGATAGAAAAGTTATTGAACGTAACACCCAGCGTACCGGTAAGACCAATACCGCCGCCCCAGCCTGCACTCAGCTCCAGCTGGTCGCTGCTCTTCTCTTCTACGGTGTAATTAATATCGACCGTGCCATCGTTCATATCGGGCACGGGGTTGATGCCGATATTCTCCTGGTTGAAATAGTTCAGGTTGGCTATTTCGCGGTTGCTGCGTATCAGGTCCTGCCGGCTGAACTTTTCGCCGGGGATGGTGCGCAATTCGCGGCGGATTACGTACTCCTTGGTCTTTTCGTTGCCTGAAATGTGGATGTTTTTGATAGTAGCCTGCGGCCCTTCAAACAAGCGGATCTCATGGTCGATGGTATCGTTGTATACCGATGTTTCATTGGCCTCGGCCCTGAAGAACAGGTAGCCATCATCCATATACAGGGCACTGATATCGGCACTACCGTCGGCACTCAGCTGCTTACCCAGTGCCTTGTCCAGGGTTTCTTTATTGTAAATGTCGCCCCGCTTGATATTCATGAGCACCTGCAGGATGGAGTCGGAATACTTGGTATTGCCGCGGAAGGTCATTTTGCCGAAATAGTAGCGGCGTCCTTCGTTCATCACCAGCTCCACATCCAGATGGCCGTTTTTCATGTAGGTGGTATCCTTCACGATGCGGGCATCTCTGAAGCCTAGCGTATTGTAATAGTCGAGTATTTTTTCCTTGTCCTCGGTGTATTTCTGCTGGTTAAACTTGGCGCTGCTGAAAAGCTTAAAGCGGAAATATTCGTCGAGGCTGTTTTTGACCACTGTGGGCTGCAAAAAGCCCTGCTGCTCCAGCAGCCGATCGACCGAAGTGTGCTTTATTGGCACCAGTATCGGTGTATCCTGCACCGGAAAGAGGGTAATACGGGTCATTTCCTTGGTACCCTTCATCTGGCGTTTGATCTTCAGATCGGCCACCTCGGTATTGCCACCCACAAATATGTTGCCCACTTTCACTTTGGTACCGCGGTCTACATCAAACACCAGGTCAGCCGCGTTGGGCACCGTTTTGCTGGCTATTTCCTGAATGCCTACCGACACATTGCGAAAGCCTTTTTCCTGGTAAAACTTTACCACCGCATCAATGGCCAGCTGCTTGCTGTGCTCGGTAATGATACGGCCCGACACGAGGCCCGATTTGGTTTGAAGGTCTTCAATATCGCCCTTTTTCACCCCGGCAAATGTGAACTTTTGCAAGCGGGGGCGCTCCTGCACTTCTATTTCCAGGTGCAGCTTATTGGGCTTTTCCAGCCGCAGAATGTAAATAGCAACATTGCTGAAATAGTTCTGCGTCCACAGCAGGTTAATGGTCTTGGCAAAATTGTCGCCACCTGGCAGCATGATTTTGTCACCCACATTCAGGTTGGCAATGGAAAGCAGCAGTTGCTGGTCAAAATACTTGTTGCCTGTCACCTTTACCGAGGCAACGATGTATTCTTTGGGAATACGCTGGGTAAAGATGTTTTCAAGCTCGGGGTCGACCGAAGTGGCGGTGGTATCCTGGGCTTGTGCCACTACCACGCCACCCAACAGCATCAACGCGGCCAATACGCAGTGGCGGAACATTCGAAAAGACATGAAAAGTTGTTGTTTCAGTTGGTTTGTGACCACAAGGCAGGGCGGCAAATTACTGGCTTTGCTGGTAAGTGTTTGTTAAATGGCCGGCGCAAATGTAGGGGCTAAACGGCCGGTGGGCGGCGGTTTCCAACGATACTCAGCTGCCAATTTGGGCACTGGTTTTGCCAAACCGGCGCTCCCGCTGTTGAAAATC
>CANHEC010000045.1 GCA_947459455.1 Chitinophagaceae bacterium | reverse complement strand
CATAGCACCCTGGTACCAACGTATGTTGTTACAAGGCCATCGCAGCGGGCTGCCGCCCGAAGGCAGGCATGCCCGCTACGATGAAAGGAGCCGCCGGGCGGCTGCCACTATTTTGCTTTGTACACTTTTACGTAGTCGATGTACATGGTTTGCGGAAAAGGTGTGCCTGTGGTAGGAAAGCCAACGAAATTGCCACCTACGGCGATGTTCAGCAGCAGAAAGAAAGGCTGATTGAATACCCACTCTCCTTTTACACTGGCAGGGGTAATGCGCTGGTACAAAAACTTGTCGACATAGAAGTCGATGTAATCGGTACCCCATTCTACTGCGTACACATGGTAGTCGGTATCAAAACGGCCGCTGGTCAGGGCATAAGATTTACCTACCGAATTGCCGCCAGAGTAGCCTGGCCCATGCACGGTGCCATGTGTAATGTTGGGCTGATTACCACGCTGCTCCATGATGTCTATTTCGCCACACTGCGGCCACGGCTTGGTATCAATATTGTCTCCCAGCATCCAAAAGGCCGGCCAAATGCCGGGGCCCGATGGGGTTTTGATTCTTGCTTCGTAGCGACCATAGGCCTGCGAAAACTTGCCTTTGGTTTTGATACGGGCACTGGTAAAGCCCGAGCCGGTGCTGATGGCAGTGATCAGCAACTGGCCGCCGCCATCCTGCTTTACATTGTTGGGATTGTTGGTGTACACCTGCAGCTCATTGTTGCCCCAGCCGCCACCGCCCAGGTCAAACACCCATTTGCTGGCATCGGGGGCTGTACCGGCAGCGCCATTAAATTCATCGCTCCACACCAGCTCCCAGTTTCTTTCGGGCAGTGTTTGTATGGCCTGCTTTTCGCAGCTCGGCATGCTGATAGCCATTGCCAGGCCGGCCATGGCCACCAGCAGGTTGTAGGTTTGTCCTTTGTATTTCGCCAGGTTCATATCATTTCATTTTTGAGGTGAGTGAAAGGCCGTTTATCTGAACAGAATATTGTCGAGATAAATGGTGCCGTTGCCATCAAACTTTAACTGAAACACATTATTCAGTGCTACCTGCGGCGTAAAGTGCGACAGCGGTATGTCTACACTGTTCCAGCCGGCGGTGGTGGGCACCGTCAGTGCAAATGGCTTTTCGAAAGGCGCCTGCCCGCCCGGCGAGCCCGGCGGACTAATGAGGTACACATTCAATGCCGAGGAAGTGGCCGAATAAAAATCGAGGTGCAGGAACTGGCGACCTGACACGTTCTGGTTGCTGCCAAACTGCAGGCCCTGGTAGTTCAGGTTGTTGTACACCAGTGTATTGTTGCCGCCAATCGATGTTTGGGTCACAGTAGTGGCTTGTCCCCAGTTGGGGTTCAGGTCGCTGCCAGCCACGTTGGTATAGCTATCACTAAAAATGGAGATAACACTGGCCGCGGGATAGGTGGGCACGGGCGCCGGGGTAGGTGGCACCAGTGGCACACGCCAGAAGTAAATGTTGTCCAGGAATACATCGCTGCCGGTGCCGCCGTCAAACTTCAGCTGGAACACACTATTCAGCGCTACCTGCGGCCGGAAAAACGAAAGCGGAATATCAACACTGTGCCAGCCCGAGGTGGGTACATTCAGGGTAAAGCCTTTTTCGAAAGGCGCCTGACCACCCGCCGAGCCCGGCGGGCTGATGAGGAATGCATTGAGCGTACCTGCATTAGAGCTGTAGTAATCAATGTGCAGGAACTGGTAGCTGCTCACGTTTTGGTTGGCAGCCAGCTGCAGGCCCTGGTAGTTAAAGTTGGTATACCGCAGGGTATTGTTGCCGGCAATGGGCGTTTGCGTTACCACAGTGCTCTGTCCCCAGTTCGGGAAGAAGTCGGAGCCCGGCAGGTTGGTGTAGCTATCGCTGAACACTGACAGCACATTGGCCGCCGGAGCGGTGGGTACAGGGGCAGCGGTAGGCGGTACTACGGGGTTGGTCCAGAAGTAAATATTGTCGGCAAAGAAGCCAGGAATATTGGTGCCCTCAAAAATGATCTGGCCAAAGTTTCGCTTGGTGGTCAAAGCGGGCAACCGTGAGAACGGAATATCGTAGCTGAGCCAGCGGCGGGCCGACAAGGCCGGGTTGTTCAGCGTAATGATATCACTCACATCATCGCCACCACCGGGCGCCCCATTGGCACCAAAGTCCAGCAGGCGTACGCGGAAAGTAGCACCAGGTGCTATGTTGTCAGGAAAATACAGATCGAGGTGCAGGAAGGCCCGATTGCCAATATTGACCGTGGGCGAAGTAACCTGGATGCCCACAAAGTTGAAATTGGTGTAGTTCAGTACACGGTCGTTGCCTACCTGAAAATCGGCCGACTGCGTGGTTTGGAAAGGCTGCCAGAAGCCGTTGAAGTAGTCCACATTGATGTTGGTATAAGCATCGCTGAACACAGAGGTCACGTTGGCCGGATCACGGGTGGGCGTGGGCGCAGCTACATAGGCGCCGGCGGCGTTCAAAGTAAGGCTGCCGGTAGCGCTGATGGTATCCAGCTTAGCGGTAATGCGGGTGGTGCCGCCCGCCAGCGTGGTGACTACCCCGTTGGGGGCTACCGTAGCCACTGCCGGGTTTGAGGAAGTGAATTGGAAATAATGCGCCGTCAGGCCGATGGTGCTGTTCACACCATTGGGCATATTGAAGGTGGCAGAGAGGCCGTCAATGTTGCTGGTCACGCCGTTGTACGACAATTGTTCGCGGTTGGCGCCATTCAGGATGCTGGCAGTGGCACGACCCAGATCGGGTACTTTTTCAAAGCGTACTTCATCTACCCAAAAGGTATAGCCACGATTGTTTTCGGGACCGGCCGAGTACCAGAAAAGACCTTTTTCCGCGGTCAGTTTGGAGGCGTCCGGAATCGGGATGATCACCTTTTTCCAGTTGGAAGTCACCGGCAGGTTGCTCATGCTTACCTGGTATTTGTTTTCGCCAAAATCATTGCCGAAACCCAGCGAACCAATGGTAACAGGCTGCGACGACCTGATGTAAAACGTAAGGGCGTTGTAACCGGTAAGGTTGCGGCCTACCCGGCTCAGAAAAGCACCACCTGCGTAGGAGCCATTCGGGCTGTTGGCATCGGGTACTTCAAAGCGCATCGACTGGCGGGTGCCGCCATAGGTCACCTGGTTGTCTACCTGAAATGAGCGTACATCGCTGCCGCCAAAAGCAGCATAAGCCAGGTCGCCGGTAAAATCATCAATAAACACCTCCGCAGTTGAGGGAAAGGAGGGAGCTTGCAGGTCGGCTATATCCCGCTTGCGGCAGCCCACGGTGGTGAGCACCACGGCAGCCAGCAGCAGCCAGGTGGTAGTCAGGATAGATTGATCTTTTTTCATACCAATGTCTTTGTTTGATTAGCAATCGTTTGCTATTTGCCAATGTTGATTTGAATGTAAGTGCGGATTTCCCATTCGTTGCCGTTGGGGAAACCGATTGCGGTAGGATCGGGTACCCAGTTGCCGGCAGCATCCAGGGTTTTGATGGGCGAATAGCGGGGCGAGTACCGGTTGAGCGTACGATAGGTACCCCGAACCCCCACCTTGGTACCGGGCAGCATAAACCAATCCGGACTGCCGATTTCGGTAGAAATATCGGCGATCAGCTGCAGCGGAAACGTCAGGTTGAAATCGCGGTGGTAGTCAAACGGACCCCAGTCGTTGAACTTGCCGATGGCAATGAATTTGGTCTTTTTGTAAATGCTGCGCAGATCGAAGCCATAGCGGTTGATGGTACGTACATCGTTACCATTGGCCTGGCCATTGCCGGCATACAGGTTGGCTATAAAGCCAAACTGCGGATTCAGCTTCGATACAATGCGAACGTTGGTCTCCCACAAGTCTTGCGCCGGGGCCGAGCCGGGGAACGCAAACAAGTTCCGGTTGGCCAGGATACCGATGGCGGCATCTTGAATAGTAGGCAGGTGGCGGTACACAAAGCCAGCACTGATGGCAAACTTGGCATCTTCCTGGCGGTCATTATCCCAGGCATACATCCAGGTGGCCGGAGTGGGGTCGTAGGTCAGCAATAGTTCGCCACCCACGGTTTCGCGGTTGCTGCGCACCGCAAACGGGTCGTCCAGAATATTGCGGGGGCGGGCCGGTGCCAGCATATCGGCAGGTATCGGTCCTTCCAGCGGCTTCTGGTACATAAAGTTGGGAGCTATCTGCAGCTTGCCCATGCTCAGCGTAAAGCCACTCAGCACATTGTACATATTGCCGCTGCCCACATCTTTCAGCCGCCAGCCGGTAAAGGTTTGGGTTTGGTCCATACCGCCATTGGCCACCAGGCCCATGTACGAGGCCAGGCCGTACCACTGCAATATGCCCGAAGCATATGTGAGTTTTACTTTACCGCCGAAGTTGTCGGTCGATTTGATTTGATCCTGGTACACCTTGCCCTCCCGCATCAGCTGAAAGGTGCGGCCATTGAGCGGCTGGCCACCCCACAGGCCACCAATGTCGAAACCAAACTTGCTGAACTTGCGGGAGATTGCCAGCGAAGCACGGCGTGTTTTGGGCTGCGGTACCGCAAACGAAGACTGGATGCCACTACGCTGTAAAATGTCTTCATGAAACATACCGGTCACATCAAAGCCCTTCAGCTTGCGGCTGTATTTGGCCAAAATGGCCGGGTTGGCTCCCCACCACAGTTCTGGGCCAAAGGCCAGTTTCAGCCCCTTCAGGGCTCGCTTGCCTTCTACTTCAAAACCAAACGGGGCTTCGCCATTGTAGATATCGATATTGGGACCATAGTTGGCTTCGGGGTACAGACCAAAAAAGTCGCCCTCGTAGCCCCAATGGTAGCGGCCGGTCCGGTAAAAGCCGGTCAGCTTAAAGTCTTTGGCATCCCAGCTGTAGCTGGCCCGGTACAGCTGTATACGGTTGTTGGCCGTTATCTGCTGCTGGCCGGTGGGCGTGTTCACCGTTATCCGGCGGCCGCGGTTTTCATAAAACACTTCATCAATCGGGTTCTCGGCCACATTGCCCAGTACGTTGAATTGTACGTTGGCCATCATATTAGGCGCCGGGCGGGCCGTTACACCAATATTGAATGACTGCATATGATCGAAGCCCAATCGGTTGGGAAAGGTTTGCTGCTGCAAGGGGGTCATCGGTTCGCCCTGCTTGGGGGTCGAAATGAGACTGCCACCGGTGCTGTAGGTGCTAAAGTTGGCCTGCAGGTCGCTCAGGTATACTTTGCCCTTGTCTTCCGCCTGCATTGCTGCTTTATCGCCACGGGCCCGCAGGGCCGCATCGGCTATCTGTATCCGATCGAAGTGGGTGGCACCCGCTACACCAGCCGTTTGGGCATAAGGGTTGAACTGGTGTACCTCTTTCAGGGCATAATAAGCAGCCCGCGGATACAGTTCGTAAGTACCCCGCTCGTTGGTCTTTCCTTTGGCACAAATGCCAAACCACTCTTCGTTCATGTTGTTTTCGCCCGGCTTATAGTCGTTGCTATAGCCGCCATTGCTCCACGATGCCGCCGCATCATGTTCGTCCAGGTTCACGGTTTGGCCCGTCTTCCACCAGCCATCGCTAAACTGAAAAGTAAAACCGCCGAGGCTGTTGGCGCTTCGGCCCATGCCGGCAGCATTGGCATATATTTCTTTCCAGTTGCCCACCAGCACTTTGGCCTGGTACTCCTGGTCTTCTTTATTGGCCAGGGTATTGTAGGCGTCGGCGCCAAACTCGGTCAGCACTACGGGCTTGCCGTATTCCTTGCGTACTCGGTCGTACAGATCGGTAAATGAAATGCCCCGATAGGTATTGATGCCCAGGATATCTACGTCAGGACATTCTTTGGCAATGATATCGAGGAACAGCAGGTCGCCATTACAAATAGCAATGGGGTGGCCGGCATCCACAGCCTTCATTTCCTTCACCGCATCGTTAAAGGCTTTATACAGGTGGTAGGCGTCCTTGGTAGAACGACGGTCGGCCATGGGAATGTTCTCGGTTTCGGCGCCGCGCCAAAAAAGACCGTAGTTGTTTTCATTGCCCAACAGGAACAGCAGGATACCCGGCGTGTTCTTGTACTCATTCACCATCTCCTTTGCCTCCTTCAGCAGCAGCTCTCGTACGGCGGGGCTGCTGTAGTCGGTATTGGGCTCCCACTTTCCTTTGATGGTAAGGCCGTAGCGCCCAAAGGAGTGGTTGAGCATGGTGTAGATGCCGTAGTTCTCGTAGATGTACTTTACCCACCGGGCTGGCACGCCGGTGTATTGGCGGATGGTATTCACCCCCATGTTTTTCAGCAGGGACATTTCATGGTCCAGCGCCGCCCTGATCACATCATCGGGCTGCTTCCACAGGCTGTAGTTGAAATTGGTGCCAACCGGGAAGTAATCCCAGTTCATACCATTAATAAATAAGTCCTTACCGGCGGCTTCGAGCACATACCCATCGCCTGACTTTTTGACATAAACTTTTCCGGGCTGTGCAACGGCAAAGCACACGCTCAGCAACAAAGAGGCTGATAATGCAGCTAGCTTTATCATATGGCAGTTAGTTTTTTTGACACACGGTGGCGCCTTCAAACTGGCAATCGGCAAAAACAGAAAACGGCTTCTTCGCCAAGTTTTCGGGAACCCCCGTGGGTAGCTAAAAATGAAGGATGAAACTAGTCCAGCCTCCTACATATTTCCAAAAAACTGACTACATCAGTACTACTACAACTTTAAAAAAACCTACTTTTCAGCGTATATGCCCACATCGGCACCACATCAGCCCGCCCGGTTCTGTGTATTCCATTGCTCCATGGCCAAATTGCTTGGTACCCTGCTGGTCATCGGGCTGTGCCTGCCCGCCGGCCGGGCCCAACCCGCCATTGGGCAAAATTTGGTGGCCAGTTTTACCCGCAAGCAGTACGGCGCCGGTACCCAAAACTGGGCCATGCAGCAAGACCAGCGGGGGAGGCTCTACATCGCCAACAACGAAGGACTGCTGTTGTACAATGGTACAAATTGGCAGTTGTACCCGGTGCCCAACAAGACCATCGTACGATCGCTGGGACTGGGACCGGGAGGGCGGCTGTATGCGGGTGCACAGGATGAACTGGGGTACTACGAGCCCGACCAGGTGGGCCGGCTGCGCTTTACCTCCCTAAAGCAGCTGCTGCCACAAGCCTACCGCACTTTTACCGATGTATGGCAGCTGGAGGTGGTGGGCACCACCGTGTATTTCAGAACAGATGCTGCCATTTTCAGGCTTGAGGGGCAGCAAATGCAAGTATACCCCGCAGCCAGCAGCTGGCTATCTATACAACAGCACCAGGGGCAAGTGCTGGCCCACGACCGCCGGGGCGGCTTGATGATTTACCAGCAGCAGCGCTGGCAGCCATTTATAGGCCCGAACCAGCTACCCGCCAACTGGCTGATGACCGATATAGTACCCTATGCGGGTGATACCAGCCTGGTAAGCACCGTGAGCCACGGCCTGTGGCTGCTGACGGCCAATCAGCTTCTGCCGTTTGGCCAGCAGGCCAGCGGCTACAACAGCCGCCAGCATTTCACCGCATTGGCTACCCTGCCCGATGGCAGCCTGCTGGCCGGTACTTATTTCAATGGCATTTATCACCTGGCCAAAGATGGCACACTGTTGGACCATGTAAGTGCAGCCAACGGCATGCCCAACAATACAGTGCGCTGCCTATTTGCCGACCGCAATGGCAATGCCTGGGCCGGCCTCGACAATGGGCTGGCCGCTTTCAGCTATCTGCAGGCTATCAAACAAATCAATCCGGCTGTTTTCAACAATGGGTTTGGCTACGATGCGAAGGTGCTGAATGGCTACCTCTACTTTGCACTGAGTACGGGCCTGCAGTGCCTGCAGCTGCCAGCCGGTGCCGATATTGGGCGTTTGGCCGGTACGCCACAAAGCGTGTTGCCCGGCCTCACCTGGCAGCTCTCCGTTGTCAATAATCAGCTACTGGCCGGCAGAGATGATGGGCTGTATGCCGTCAGCGCTGATAAGGGCCGGCCGCTGTGGCAAAGCACCGGCTTTTGGGGAGCCCGTGCCTTTGGCCCACCCGCGGGTGGCCAACTGGTGGCAGGAAACTACCTGGGCCTGCAGCTGTTTAGCCAGGGGCCCGGCGGGTTTGAGCAGGTGGACACACTGGCCAGCTTTACCGAATCGAGCCGGTATCTAGAAACCGATGGTAACACCATTTGGGTGTCGCATCCTTACCGCGGCGTGTATCGCATTCAGCTGCCCGAAAAAAAGGTGCAGCTGTTTACCGAAAAAGATGGGCTGCCCAGCCGGCTTGACAACCATGTATTCAAAATCAGGAACCAAATTGTATTTGCTACAGCGGCCGGCATTTACGAATACAATGCCAGTAGCCAGCGCCTGCAACCAGCGCCTGCCTACCAGGCCAGCTTCGGCCAGCGGCCCATTCGCTACCTCAAAGAGGATGGCAATGGCAATATCTGGTTTGTACAAAACAAAATGATGGGTGTATTGCTTGGAAGCGGCCCACAGGCACGGCTGCACTATATACCCGAACTGACCAACAAAATCCTCAGTGGTTTCGAAAACATTTACCCGCTGGATAGCCGCAATGTGCTGGTGGGTGCCGATGCAGGCTTCTACCACATCAACTTTGAGGCCTACCTCAAGAGCCTGAAGCCCTTTGCTGCCTACCTCACACAGGTAAAAACAACCGGCGGGGTCGATAGCGTATTGCTGGGCGGCTACCAGCCCGATAGCGACAGCCATGCTGCTATCAGCATTCCGTTTCGGCTCAATTCATTGCTGTTTTCATTTGCCGCTACTGCCTACTACCCGCAGCACCAGCCCCAATACAGCTATTACCTGCAGGGTTTTGATGATGACTGGAGCGACTGGAGCAGCGAAGCCCAAAAGGAGTATACCAACCTGCCCGCCGGCACTTACCAGTTTCAGGTAAAGGCCCGCCATAGCCCTTCGCATGTATCTGCTGTGTACCAGTTCTCGTTCAGCGTAGAGCCGCCCTGGTACCAAAGCCTTTGGGCCAGGCTGCTTTATATACTGGCAGCAGCCGGTGCCCTGTATGGCATTTTAAAATACCAGAGCCGTCGCCATCGGCGCAAGCTGGAAGCCCGCCGGCAAGCCGATCGGCTCCGCTTTGAAGAAGAACAAAAGCAAACCGCCTACCAATACCAGCTGGAACTGGCCAAGTCGGAAAAAGAACTGATCAGGCTGCAAAACGAAAAACTGGAAGCCGACATACAGCACAAGAACTCGGAGCTGGCCAGTACCACCATGAACCTGGTGCAGAAAAAAGAGTTCATCCTGAAACTGAAGGCCGAACTAACGCAGCTG
>CANHEC010000044.1 GCA_947459455.1 Chitinophagaceae bacterium | reverse complement strand
CTCGGCCGAAATTGCAGAGCGCCTGAGCCTCAGCCTGCTTACCGTATCGACGCACCGAAAAAACCTGTTGCGAAAACTTGACATCAAAAACGCTGCGCAACTGGCGGCGCTGGCCAATCAGCTCGGTACCGATTCCTCTGGTTTGTGATGGGATACGCAGTACTACTGGCGCAAATACTGTCGGATAGTGCCGCGGTTGGTAAGCCAGATAAGTACCAGTACCAACAAACTGGCTGCTACCGTGTAAGGGTTGATGGTAGCCGCTACATGCATGCCCTGGCCTGTCAGTACGCTTTGCAAAGCCCACTGCAGGCCCGATAGTGCCAGCAACACGGCCAGCATGATGACAAGGTGCACCGGCATAAACTGCTGCATGAGAAAGCGATGCAGGGTTTGCCGCGACAAGCCCAGCGTTTTCAATAGTTCGATATCGGGGCGGCTGGCCGCAATGGTGAGCTGAATGAACAGGCTGAATACCAGCAGGCCAAACAACAACATGACCACGCCGATGCCGCCCACAATACCCACGATCCAATTGACAATAGTGCGCACTTTGCTAAACCGCGTTTTATCGGCATTGGTACGCCAGCTGCGATCCGCCAGGTATTTCACCAGGGCAGGGTCACTGGGGTCCTGCGTTTTCAGCACAATGCGGGTAGCCAGTTTTTGCTGCTGGTAGCCAAACTGCTGGTTGGCCCATTCCATGTACGATTGAGGAATAAGAATCGAATTGAGCCGATCAGATGCCCCTACAATATGGCCTACCCATTCTGCTTCGCGGCCCTGGCCCTTTACAGCCACCCGTAGTGGCAGCAGTTTCAGCGCCTCCATGGATAGTTGGGGCAAATTTTGCTGGCTCATGGCCATGCCGGTATTGTACAGGTCTACAAAAAATGAAGGAATGATGACCGGCAGATCACGCTGGCCCGGCGCCCATTTCCATGCTTCCGACTTTACATCAATGAACTCATCGGGCACACTTTCGAAGTAAGCATCGGTATAAAACGGAAACGCATCGCTGTAGCTGCTCACATTCACCGAAAAGTTGGACGAAGCGAGCTGCCCTACTTTTTCGGCAAACGGCTGCTGGCGCAGGCTGTCTATTTCGGCAGTGGTAAAAGCACTGAGGGCCTTGTTGGTTTGTCGGGCCGCCGTCACTTCTTTGTTGATGACCAAAAAATCGGCCGTCTCATTCTCATTGCGCTTGCCATGCAGCAGCTCGTTGAAGTTGAGAAAGGTTTGCACCGCCAGCAGAATGAAGAACACCGCCACGCCCATGCCGATGGTACCCATCAGAAAGCGAAACCGGCCAATACCGGTGCGGATCAGTTTGCGCAGCAGGGGCTGTATGCTATGCGAGGTGGCGGGTGTCATAAATGCAGCTGCTGGGTGTACGAAAAATGGTCGTCGTCATCAAGATCGGTAAGAATGAAGCCAGCTTGGCGCTGGCGGCACTCGGCTGCTATAAGAGCGGCCGCCCGGGCGGTATTGGCTTTGTCGAGGTGGCTGAATGGCTCATCCATCAGCAGCAGCTCAAATGGCTGCATAAGGGCCCTGATGATGGCAATGCGCTGCTGCTCGCCATAGCTGCAGGTGGCGGCCTGCTGCTCCAGCACGTGCTGCACACCCAGTTCAGCCGCCATCTCATCTACACGGCTGGTGGGGTACAGGGTGGGGTGCGTCATGCGGCGCTTTAGCTCTATGTTTTCGCGGGCAGTAAGGTGCCCAAACAAGCGCAGATCCTGAAACACCACCGACAGCTGCTGCTGCCGCATGGCCGAAAGGGCATCATCGCTCAGGCTGTTGGCAGGTGCCTGGTTGTACAGTACCTGCCCGCTATAGTCTTTGCGCAGCTGCCACAGTATGTGTATCAGCGTGGTTTTGCCGCTGCCACTGGGTGCCCGCAGCTTGGTCCAGTGTGTGCCACCCAGCTCTACCTGTGCGTTCCACACATCAGAGGGGCGGGCCAGTATTTTTTCCCGAATGGGTGTGGGTACTACCTGCTGAAGGGAAATGATCATGACGATACAAATAAACAGCCGCTGACGGCTTTGAGCCAAAAAACAATGCGTAGCGAAAAAAAGTTGCCACCGCTTCTCGAGCGATGGCAACCATTATTGAAAGCTGCACGGCCTTACCCTGCCGGGCATGGCTCGAACAACCAGTTATTCATTTGGAGCAGCTTCTGCCGGCGGATTTACCTGTTCAATCATAGCATTGATCATGGCTTCATCGGCCTTGTCCTTCGCTTTTACCTGCTCGGCTATGTACATCAGGTACTTCACCAGCGCACTCAGCGAGTTTTTGCCGCCACTCACTTTCACTTCACCCTTGCTGTCTACCTTTTTGCCGTCGAAATTGGTGCTGTTGAACCAAATTTCGCCAAACACTTCTTTAGAGCGTACCAGGATATTGCGGGTGTACACATCGCTGCTATCTACCAGATTCTCAGGAATGGCTTTCAAAATGCCGGGTGTATTGATGTAAAACAGCATGCTTTGGTTGCTCATGTTGGCAGCCACCGGCTCGGCCAGTTTGGCACCCGCTTTGCCCGATGCGTAGCCAGCGTAGATAGCGCTATCATTGCTGATTACCAGCAGGTCGCCCTCGATACCGGCATAGATGCCTTGTGCACCTACTTCGGCGGCGGGCACTATGCGATTGCCCTGGCGTACCAGCATCTGCTGCTTTTCGGCCAGGCCCAGCAGTTTGTCAAACGCAGCTTTATCGCCAATGCGGGCAGCTACTACCAGCTTACCGGCGGGTTGCCAGCTCATGCTCGAAAGGGCATCCTTACCGGCATCCATTTGCTTCACTTCAAAATCGCTGAAGATGACAGCAAAATCGCCTTTGAAGGCTTTGCCTATCTCTTCGAAATTGGTACCGCTTTCGGCAGTAGCCATGTTAGCCAGTGCATCCAGGCCTGTTTCTTTCAGCACCGCCGGAAACACCTCGGGCTTGAAGCTGAACGCCGCTACGGCACCCAAATTAGCCGAGGGATAACGCTCCAGCAAGCTCTTGTCGGCCACAGGTCCGGCATACTTTTTCAGTAGCTCGGCCAGCTTGGGGCCTACGTAGCTGGCACCACTAATGCTGATTTTATCCGCTTCAAAGTTGATGATAGATGTGCTGTATACTCCTTTCAGCAGCTCACCTACTTTAGGCATAAAGGCCATGTAAGGATTGCCGGCACCGGCAGCCGACTCGCTGCTGGTATATACGGCCATATCGGCTGTTTCCTGCATCAGTTCATTAAAAGCCTTTACGCTGGCAATGCTTTCTTCCTCTTTCAAATTGAAGAACTTTTTGATGTTGCCTTTCGCTTTGTCGGCACCGGGCACTTCTGCTACCGCATTGCTATCGGTTACGTCCAGCATGCCATAGTTGGGGGTAGATGTCGATACCATGATCATCACGGCATCCTTGTTCCAACCAAGCGCCAGCTCGCCTTCGGTTACCAGGCTTATGTCGCCTTCTTTTACAGGCTTGGGTGCATTGGGTAGTTCCGATACAAACTTCTCCAGCTTGGCAGCGTCTTTCAGGCCGGCCACCAGCTGTACGCTGAAGCCGCCCTTCATATCCAGCTCGGGCAATGCTACCAGCACCTTGTTTTCAAAGTCAAGGCCAGCGTCCTTAAACTTCTCCCACATGGCCAGGGCTTTGCCTGATTCATCGGTGCTGTCTTCGTTCAGTACCGATATCATATTGTCCATGGTCAGCGAGTCTTCGGCCAGTTTGGTCATCATCGACTTTACATCGAATGCCACCACATATCCCGAGGTTTTAGGAATGTACTTGGCGTACGAGGGGCCCTTTTTGCTACAGGCGGTGAGTGTAATGGCCGCCACCACGGCGATGGCTGCCAGCATTTTGTATTTCATCAGTAGGGGATTTGGCGCAAAGTAACGACTTCAGCAGCCTGCCACCCTACCCTGCCGCCGTATAATTTAGGAAGGGAACCGATGCTGTACAGGGGGCCGGCTGGCTGGATGACAGGTAAATAAGCCGGCCGCTACACACAGTTTCGGCACCGGGGCTGGCCACCAGCGGCAGTAGCCATGGCAGCAAAAACCAGCTGATGGCCTTTGCGCCGCATGCCCTACTTTTAACCGGCACAGCCGCACTGTAAGTGCTGCTCCTCCGCATCTGTTTATGAAATACGAAATACGCACCCTGCCTGCCCGCAAGCGCATTGCCCTGGTGGCACACGACCATAAAAAAGACGATATCATCGACTGGGCATGGTTTAACCGCGAAGTACTGGCCCGGCACGAGCTGTTTGCCACCGGCACCACCGGCCGCCTGCTGGAAGAAAAGCTGGACCGCCCCGTGCGAAAACTGATGAGCGGCCCCCTGGGTGGCGATCAGCAGATTGGTGCCATGATTGCCAATGGCGAAATAGATGTGCTGGTATTTTTTTGGGACCCCATGGAAGCACAACCGCACGATACCGACATCAAGGCGCTGCTGCGGCTGGCAGCTGTATGGAATATACCCATGGCCACCGACCGCGCCACAGCCGATTTTTTGATGACCAGCCCGCTGATGCACGGTCCCTACGATACCAAGGTGCCCGACTATACGGGCTATCTCACCCGGAAGATTCCGGTGTGAGGAATGGGGATTTGGCGGAATGGGTGATCAGGAATTGGGCGGTGGGGCGCAGAAGCGAACAGCGCCTTTGAATAAATCAAAGGGAACGTATTACCTCGCATGGAGGGATCTTTCTTACTTCAATCATTGACCCAGCCTGGCAGTGGATGATTTGGCGACCGCTGTTGGCGGCAGCAGGCTCTCGTAGATTACATCGTGTATGCGGCCCCGAATATTGAGGTCGAGCAGCAGCCGGTTGTCGCCACCCTGCGGATGCACCCGATTGCTGAGAAAAATGTACAGCAGTTGCTGCGAAGGATCGGCCCACACGCAGGTGCCCGTAAAGCCCGTATGGCCATAGGTGGCACCCGATATCCAGCGGGCCGGGTAGGCTGCTTTCTCGCTGCGCTGTGCATTGTTTTTCTCCGGTTTATCAAAGCCCAGCCCACGCCGGCTGATAGGCGTTTGGTAGCTGGTAAACCAATCGATGGTTTCCTTTTTCAGGTAGCGCTGGCCATTGTACTCGCCGCCGTTCAGCAGCATTTGGTACAAGCGAGCCAGGTCGCTGGCATTGCTAAACAATCCTGCATGACCGGCCACATTGCCAAACATGGCGGCACCGGGGTCGTGCACATAGCCCCAAATCAATTGCTGGCGAAAAATCTTCTCTTGCTCGGTAGGCGCAATAGCACTGTTGGCAAAATGCTCGTACGGCCTGAAGCCGGTGCTGTGCATGCCCAGCGGTTGGTAAAATGTGCGGGCCACATACTGGTCCAGCGGCTGGCCACTCACGGCTTCCACCACCTTGCCCAGTAAAATAAAATCATTGTCGCTGTACACGTACTTGAGTTCTGCCGAAGCCACCGGGCTTTGGTAGATGCGCCTGTACAGGGTATCTACCCAATCGTTGCGCATGTGCAGCTCGTCGGTGACCGGTACTTCAAAACCCGGCTGCCGCTGCCGCCGAAAGACGGTGGGCAGGGCCTGCCCGCTTTGGGCATCGGTTACTTCTTTATAAAAAGGGATCCACGCCACCAATCCGGCCTGGTGCAGCAGCAGGTTTTCGATGGTCAGGTTTTCTTTGTCGCCGCCTGTCAGCCAGGGCAGGTAGTAGCTGGCTTTTTGCTGCAGCTGCAGCCGGCCTTCTTCTACCAGCTTCATCACTGCTACAGTAGTGGCCGATGTTTTGGTTACGCTGGCCAGGTCGTATACATGTTCAGTAGCGGTGGGCAGCGTTTGTCCGGCATCCAAATGTCCATAGGCCTTTTGCCATACCAGCTTGCCGCGGCGCAGCACCGTTACCACACAGCCCGGGTAGGCTCCTTTGGCAATGCCTTCGGCAGCAATGCTATCGATAGCTGCCAGCCGACCGCTGTGCATGCGTACGGCCTCGGGCGTAGCATTGGCCAGCCCTGCCGGCGCCACAGCACCTGTACCATATTTCCAGCCACCGATGCTCACCGGCAGCTTGCCGGTAGCGGCAAAGCCCGCATTCAACCACTGCAGCGCTACCTGCTGAAACACGGCGTCGTCTTCGTAGCAGGCTACCACCTGCGTGTAGGCGCTGGACTCAAAAGGTGCCAATGCATAAGGATTGCCAAACAGCAGCAGGGTGCGGCTTTTGCCCACCTGCCCCAGCTTTTGCACGAGGGCAATGGCACTATCGCCCATACCAAAATTGCCGGCAGGTGCCCGGCGTACATCATGCACACCTACTACCAAACGACTATAGCCGGCGGCTTTCAACCGACGTAGCAGCGAGTCGGCCGCGGCGGCACTGCCACTCCGCAGGTTGTAGTAAAACACGGGCACTTTATGCTTGCGCAGTTGCTCGGCCATGGCATTGGTAGCAGAGGCACCTACCAGTACATACGCCTGCTTGCCCCCACCCTTGAGCGGCTGGCTGCCGGGTGTACCCCGCAGCACCGTCAGGGCACCACGGGCCACCTCTTTGCGCAGTGCATCTACCTGTGCATTCAGGTCGGCCAGCAGGTGGGCCGTATCAATAGCGCCGGTGCGGCCCTGCACATAATCGTATTTAGCTTCCAGCACCCGCTTGCATTTGCTGTCAATCTGCTCCCAGGTCAGGCGGCCTTCTTCGATGGCGCTTTTAATGGCGGCCAGCGTGAGCGGCACATCGCCTGGCAGGCACAGCATATCATTGCCCGCCATGATGCTTTGCACGGCAGCCTCCCCGCTCGGGAAGTATTTGGCCACTCCTTTCATTTCCAGGGCATCGGTAAACGTGAGACCCTGGTAGCCCAGCTGGTTGCGCATCAGGTTGGTGATATTGTTGTACGAAATAGAGGTAGGCTTATTGGGTGTACTGTCAATGGCAGGAATGGAAAGGTGAGCAACCATCGCACTCCCAATGCCTTTGGCAAACACTTCCTTGAAAGGATACAATTCCAGCCCTTGCAGCTGCTCCATGCTTTTGCCAATGAGCGGCAGGTCGTAGTGGCTGTCTACACTCACATCGCCATGGCCGGGAAAATGCTTGGCGCAGGCCATGATGCCATTGTCTTGCATGCCCAGCATGATGCGGGTGCCCATCAGCGCTACTTTGTATTTGTCTTCGCCAAAGCTGCGAACGCCTATCACCGGGTTGGCCGGGTTGTTGTTGATGTCCACCACCGGCGCATAGTTTACATGAATACCGATGCGCCTGCACTGCGCTGCAATGGCCGCCCCTACGCGGTACACCAGTTCGGCATCGGGCAGGGCCCCCATGGTAAGCTGGTAAGGAAAGCTTTTGACACCGGCAAAGCGCATACCGAGGCCCCATTCGCCATCTACCGTGACCATGATGGGGGTTTTGGCGCAGCGCTGAATGCTATTCAGCAAGGCTGCCTGCTGGGCCGGGCTGCCCTGAAACAGGCACACCGCTCCCACATTGTATTTACCCACCCAGTCGTTGGCCAGGCTATCGTACATCACCGGGTTGCCTTTGGCATCCATGCTGCTGGTGCGAATAACCATGAGCTGCGTGATGCGTTCGTCCTGCGTGAGGGTGGCAAAGACACTATCGACCCACTGCTGGCGCTGGGCTGTACCCACCAAGGTGCAGCAGCAGGCTGCTATAAAAAAAATAAGCCGCATACAAAACTGGTTTTACAAGCTGGTAGCAGCAGGCTACCGTGCCGATGCCAAAGCAAAAGAAAAATTGCGGGGACTGGCATTTCTTAATCATTTTAATAATGCGCCTGTGCAGCCGCTGCCGCTAAGCCCGGCAAATACCCTAATTTGTCGGCCGTGCAGCGCTGGAAACAGCGCTGTTCGCCATTCTAATGGCAACCGTTTTTTTCATTGATTACCAAAACCGGGAACATCTACCGAATGCGAACCAAACTTTTCCTGGCCACCTGCTGCTGTGGTGTAGCCAGCCTGCTGATGGCACAGCCCACAGCCAAGCAAGCCGGCAAGTATGCGCAAACCATTACTGCGGCCGATTTGAAAAAGCACCTGACCATTGTAGCCAGCGCCGAGATGGAAGGCCGTGAAACCGCCACCCCCGGCGAGTACAAAGCCGCCGCCTACCTGATAGAGCAAATGAAGGCGATTGGTCTGCAGCCGGGCAATAACGGCCAGTGGCTGCAGCCCTACCCGGTGTACCGCGATAGCCTCACCGATGCCAGCCTCGAAGTGAATGGCCGCTCCTTTCAACTGTTCAAAGACTTTAGTACCACCACCGCCAACTTCAGCAGCCACCAGGCCTTTGGCGAAGTGGTGTATGTAAACACCAGCGACAGCCTTTGGAAAAACAACAAAGTAGACATCACCGGCAAGCTGGTGCTGATACGGGTACCTGGTGGCGGCAACAATGCAGGCCAGCCAAGGGCCGCAGCTTTTGGCCCGGCCAATGTGATGAGCCAACTGATGAACAAAGGCGCCGCTGCCGTGCTGCTGGCCGGCGATCGGGTGAACACCAACGCCAAAGCCCCCGTGATGGGGCAAATGACGGTGAACAAATACCCGACGCGTCAAAACATCAACAGCTTCAGTATAAGCGACGATGTACTAGCCGCCATACTGGGTGCCGATACCGCAGCCGAAAGAAGTGGCAAAATGCAAAGCAAAACCATTCGGGTGCCCGTGGCTACCTCGTACCACGAAAAGCAGCTGACCATGACCAGCAACAACGTGCTGGGTATACTGGAAGGCAGCGATAAAAAAGACGAATACCTGGTGATCACCGGCCACTACGACCACATCGGCCGCCGCGGCAATATCATCAACTACGGAGCCGATGACGACGGCAGCGGCACCGTGAGTGTATTGGAGCTGGCCGAAGCCTTTGCCAAGGCCAAAGCCGAAGGCAAGGGACCCCGCCGCAGCATTTTGTTTATGACCGTGAGTGGTGAAGAGAAAGGCCTGTGGGGCAGCGCCTACTATGCTGCCAACCCGGTGTACCCACTGGATAAAACCACCGCCAACCTGAACATAGACATGGTGGGCCGCACCGATACTATTTACGAAAAAAAGAAAGACTCGGCCCTGTATGTGTATGTGGTGGGCGAAGACAAACTGAGCAGCGAACTACCTGCCCTGAGCGCCAGTGCCAACAAAAACACGAAGCTGATACTGGATCAGCGCTACAACGATCCGAATGACCGGCAACGCATTTACTTCCGCAGCGACCACTACAATTTTGCCAAGAATGGCGTACCCATTTTGTTCTACTTCGATGGCATCCACCGCGACTACCACCAGCCTACCGACACGGTGGACAAGATCGAATTTGACCTGATGACGCGGCGGGTACAATTGGTGTTTTACACCGCCTGGGAAATGGCCAACCGCAATGACATGCTGAAGCGTGACAAACCACTGCCGGCATCGGCTACTACGCGGTAAATACCAATATGATAATGTGCAAATGTGATAATGGCTGTGTTCAACTCATAAGTGCAACACTACCCGTTAAATATGAAAATACTTCGTTTGGCGTTCTATAATTGAATTTTCTGACGGGGCGGTTATTGAGCTCTTT